>JAQVML010000189.1 GCA_028703645.1 Eubacteriales bacterium | reverse complement strand
TCGTGGATGAGGTCTTGTAAGGGTTGGTCCCCCATGTTCTCCACGTGCAGTTTTTTGCGTTTTTTCACATACTCCGAAACGCGGGTGATGGTCTCGATCGGCTCGGTCGGTATCGTCAGCCGCATCTCCATCCAGTCCACCTGCTTGCCGTAGCCGCGCCGCGTGAGCTGAGTTAGATAGTACGGATGGTTGTAATAGGTGTAAAACAGGCTCTTTTGATCAAAGCCTTCAACCAGCATGCCCTCACGGTCCATATCCGAAAAGCCCAGCGGCCCATGCATCGCCTCGCAGCCAAGTTCACGTGCCCAGTTTTCCACCGCATCAAAGAGCGCGTCGACGACCTCGTCGTCATCGATGAAATCCACCTGCGTGAAGTTCATATACTTCTTGTCAAACGATGCGTTCGCGCGGTCGTTGAGAATTCCCTGAATTCGCCCAACAATCTTTCCATCCCGATAGGCGAGAAGCGCCTTTGCCTGGCAAAACGCGAATGCCGGATTTTTATCCTTCTGCATATCGGCTACCTGGCTTGCCAGAATGTCCGGCACATAATAGGGATTTTCTTTATAGAGCTCGAGCGGAAATTCCATGAACTTGACCAATTCCTTCTTGGTCACGGCTTCTTTGATCGTTACCACCTATTCCATCCCCCTGATGTTTAAATTTTATTCGTTCTTCTTGACGGTATCATCCGGCTCCGCGGAGGCAGGCTGCTGCGCTTTGAGTGCCGCGGCCTTTTTACGCTTGTTTTTCTTGTGTGTAATGATCGGAAGTCCGATCAGCAGGAACAATACGCCTGCGGGAATCACGGCAACAGCAAGGAAAATGCCGACAGCGCCGATGGCGTTGACCACAAAACGTATGCTATTTTGGAATCCTCTGGTCATCCTGCTCCAAACGTCCGAAGCTCTCCAGAGTTGAATCAGCTCGTTTTCGCCTTCCACCGCCGTCTTGGGCGTGCGGTTGATGGTGATGTCGAGCGTTGCGTAAGAGACGAGATTGTCCCAAAGATTGATCTGCGCGGTGTAGCTCTCAATGTCCGCGCGCACGCTCGACAGGCTCTGGCGAACCGCGAGGATATCCTCTACCGTTTCACACTTGGCGAGGATGTCAAGCAGTTGCTCCTCCTCGGCCTTCGCGTTTTTGAGCCGCGCCTGTACGTCGTAATAGGTCTGCGAAATGTCGTCCGAACTCAGGCGATAATCGTTCACCTTGCCCAGCGCGTTTGCGGCGGTGACCAGCGCTTCCAGCTGATCCGCCGGAACTTTCAGCGTGGTATATGCGTAGTTGGTGCCCTCTTCATCCGTTGTGGAATACGAGCCGGAGACATAGCCGCCGAGCGATTTTGTTTTTTCCAGCAGCGCGTTGAGCGCAGATGCAGGATCGTCCACCGTCACGGTCATATCCGCGGTGTAAACGATCTTTCGCACGTCAAAGTCGCCTGTGGGTTCCCCCGTCTGTTGCGCGGTTGTTGCTGACTCGCTGGAAAACGTTGCTTTGCCCGCTTCGTCCGCAGCCATGTCATACGTTCCACTGGCTGGTGCCGCATACGCTGCGTTCTCTTGCGTGCTGCTCTTTGCGGCGCATCCAATCGCAGTCAACAGCACTGTGCAAAGAACGAGTGCAATCAGGGTGCGTTTTGTTTTCATCATTGATCTCCCCTTCTTTTGTCCATTCGTCCGTCTTGTTCAACCGCCGCCAGAATTGCGGCGGTCATCGTAAAAGCGCTTGCTTTCATCTAGAACACTACGTTCTTTTGCGATTGGTTGCACGACACTGCCAGAAATGCGAATATTTCACCGTTTTTGAGGTTTTTTGCGCGCATGGTCAAAAGATTGCGTATAGAATACCACATTTTTCGAAAAAAGAACAGAACTCAAGGGTTTCGTACCTGCGAAAAAGCCGCCCATTTGGCGGCTCTCAATCTTTGGCTCTGTTTTGCTCATCCCTGCGGGGATTCTTCCGGCGCTTGCGTTGTTTCAATCGGTGTTTCCGGCGTGATGGTATCGGTTATCGTCGTCACGCTGCCGCCATCCACGAGCTTGCAGCTCACGAGCAGGCGACTCTCTCCACCATCCGGCAACACGACGCAGAACGAAACGATGCGGTCGTTTGCCGTGATCTTCACATTGCTCGTAAAGGCCGAGGTTTCGTTGAGTTTGTCGATGAACGAAAGAAAATCCGCCTCTCCGGAAAACGCGATCGGAATGCTGCTTCTGGTTCCGTCCACGCGGGAACAGGCAAAGACCTGAAGCGACTTTTGCGATCCATCCGGCAAGAACAGCTGGATTTCGGGATTGCGTAAAAAGTAGTTCGGGTTTTCATATTCCCAGAGCGAGCCCAACATGGAACCATCGCTCAACGCATGTCCATAGATGAGCGTATGCCGATCGGAAAAATCGCCGACATTGCCCGCGTCGATAAACGGCGTGCCGAGCTTGTTCTTCACCTCGTCAAACCGATGGGTTAAATAATAGGAATTGTCCGTGGTTTTCACCACCGGCAGATTGATCGCCGTGTCCTTCAACCGTATCCATGCGCGCACCTCCGGGTTTTCCTTGGCAAGCAGCGCAAAGTCCACCGTATCCGCAGGTGCAGCTTTTTCGGCCAGCGACGCGTAGTAATGATTTCCCACGGTCACGCCCATGAGCGCATACGCACCCCGGCCGACACCATACAGCGCCGCGAGCACAAGCAGCCCGAAGATACCGTACAGTACGCCCGTGATGATATCCGCTTTCGATCTGGATCTGCGTTTTTTCCGTTTCATATGCGCAGTATAAACCAAACGATTTCCCTTTGCAATCGGAATGCATAGAATATCAAATCCATGCAATCATATTTTGCACAATATTTACAAAAACAGCCGATTCTACCTGTGTTTTTCGCCCGCGGGCAAGATCGTGAATTAACTGTGAAATACGTTTCATGCAACGCGTCTTATGCGTATTTCGATTGAGCCCCGTGACCCTATCTCGCGCGGGAAAGCAGATACGCCTTTGCTTTGCGTGCAACCACGATCTCCTCGTTGGTTGCAATGGCAAAAATGCGCACGCTGCCGTTGCTCGCCGTGAGTTCGCAGTCCGGCTTTGCCGACTCATTCTTCGTTTGATCGAGCAAAATGCCCATGAATTCCAGCCCTTCCAGCGCTTTTCTGCGCACCAGCGTGCTGTTTTCGCCGATTCCGCCCGCAAAGCTGATCGCGTCCACACCGCCCATCGCCGCGGCGTAGCTGCCGATCTGCTTTTGAATTTGGTAACAATAGCTGTCAACCGCGTTTTTCGCGTCCTCATTGCCCTGCTCCGCCGCAATCTCCACGTCCCGCAGGTCGTTGGAAACGCCGCTCATGCCGAGCAAGCCGCTCTGTTTGTTGAGCATGGTCTCGATCTGTTCCAGCGTATAACCAAAATCTTTCATTAGATAGATCGGAATATAAGGGTCGATGTCGCCACAGCGATTGTTGTGCATGATGCCGCATTGCAGCGAGAAACCGAGGTTTGTGTCCACCGACTTGCCGTTGACGATGGCGCAAAGCGAGCCGCTGCCGCCGAGGTGGCAGGAGATCAGCTTAAAATCCGTCCGTCCCATCAGCTCCGCCGTGCGGGTGGAGACGTATTCATGAGACGCGCCGTGGAAGCCATAGCGACGGATCGCGTGATCTTTGTAGAGCGCGATCGGCACGGAATACAGATATGCCTTGGGCGGCATGCTTGCGTGAAAGCCCGTTTCAAACGAGCCGATCATGGGCGTGTTCGGCAGCGCTTCCTGAAACTGACGAATCGCGGCGATATACGGTGGGTTGTGGCTGGGCGCCACGGTGTGAAACGCCGCCATTGCGGAGAGCACCGTTTCATCGAGCAGCTGCACGCCGGTCACGCCCTTTGCATGCACCACCTTAAACGCCACACAGTCCAGCTCCTCCATCGAAGGAAGCGCGCGCTGTAAAAGTGCCTCCTGCATGAGCCGGATGCCCGTTGCGTAGTCCGGAATCGGGAGCGTTTGCTTGCGCGTTTCGCCGCCCGCATCCTTGTGCTGCCAGGCACCCGTCTGCGTGCCGACGCGCTCCATGCGCCCTTCGGAAAGCGTGTCCTCACCGGAGGTCAGGTCGAATAGACGATACTTCAGCGAGGTGCTGCCAACATTGCAGACGAGAATCTTCATGCGGTTCTCCTTTAAACAAAGCTTTCATAGTAATCATTACGGGTGGATTGATTTGGTCAAAAGTATATCGTGTTCTCGTTCGCCTGTAAAACAAAAAACGCCGCGCGTGGCGGCGAAAATATCAAGACTCTTTACTCCGGCATGCCTCAAAACAGGAGCACGCCGAAATAAGTCACCGTGTTTTTTCCGTTGATGTACGGCAGTCCCGTTCGCTTTGCCAGCTCCACCACATCCACACCCGCAGCCTCCAAGCG
>JAQVML010000188.1 GCA_028703645.1 Eubacteriales bacterium | reverse complement strand
CGGCCTGATTCGCGCGCAGGAAACTCTTCCGGCAGAGGTGTGGAATATATTCAGTATCCCAATCGCAGTGCCGATGGCTCTGACGGCGGAAAGCGGCCAAGCCCCCGCCGCGCGCGGGCACGCAAACGCAAGATGATTCTGGGATTCATCAGCGTTGCATTTCTTGCGCTCATCGTCGCTGCTGTAGTTCTGTTGGTCAAAAGCTGTTCCGGTCCGGTCGAGGTCGATCTGAAAACGGGCAGGTTTAGTAGCGGCGTCTACATCAACGGCATGGATCTATCGGACAAAACGGTGGACGAGGTGCGCGCGCAACTAGAGTCCAACGAGTCCTACGCGCTGAACAATATCGCCATCACGCTGTCTAGCGAACAGATCAACGCGACCGTCACCGGTGCGGACATGAACGCCAGTTCCAACCTCAATGCCGTGATTGAGCAGGCGCTCTCCGACGGCCCGAATCGGACGTATCATACGACGATCGCCATCGACGAGGCCGCGCTGAGCAACCGGATCAACGAGATTAATCAGTTTTCAAGCCAGCCGCCCGTGGAACCCGCCGTCGTGCTGGACTTCTCGAAGTCCACAAGCCCCCAGTATACCGAAGGCAAGGCGGGATTCGGGCTGGATGTGACCTCCACCGTCGCGCTGATCAAGCAGGCGATCGAATCCGGCCAACTGCAAACCACGCTCTCGCCGGTGCTGACGACCATTCAGCCGAACGAGACTCTGGAGGACGTCAAGGCGCACACCGCCGAAATCGGCAGGTTCACCACGACCTATTCCTTCAAAGGCACCGCGGAAGACACGGAAGAAGCGCGCACGTTCCTGATTCCAAACCGTGCGTTCAACGTTGAAAAAGGCGCCGACATGATCAATGGCCAGGTTGTGCGGCCCGGCGAAACGTGGAGCTTTAATAAGATGGTTGGCGATCGCAACGAGAAGAATGGCTGGAAGGAAGCAAACGGCATCTACGGCGGGGATACACTCAGAAGGGAGTTCGGCGGTGGCATTTGCCAGGTCAGCACAACGCTCTTTAACGCGCTGCTTGAGGCGTATCCATATTTTACCTTTGATCGCAATGAGCACTCATTCCCCTCGACTTATGTCGAAAAAGGACTGGATGCGACGGTCGATAGCGGACATATCGACTTTAAGTTCACCAACAACTCCGGCTACAACGTCTATATCTGCGCGTATGTGTCGAAGAACAAGACGTATATCAGCCGCAAGCGCGACATTACGGTTGTCATCTACGGACAGGCGCTGCCGCAAGGGGAAGAATATAAAACCCGCGTGGTGTTGGTTTCGGAAGAGCCACCGGGTAAGGAGATCGTCACAGAAACGCGTAAGCGCTTCATTGGTGATGATTTGGTACAAGCAGTGCCGCGTTCCAAGTATGTGGTGGACGTCTTTATCGACCACTATGTAAACGGTCAGGTCGTGGAACCCATCTTTTTTGATGAAAGCGTTTACGAAGGCAACCCGGGGCGGAGGCTGGTCGGCATTCAGCCCACTCCGACGCCGATTCCCTCCGACACACCCACACAAGCGGCAGGAACCCCATAACGAGAGAAACAAACGGCAAAAGCAGGGGTGCTTTCGCCGTTTTGTTTGGATACGCTTAACAGTTTCGTTTGGTATTGATGGATTGTAATATGAAGTGCGCAACCCAAGCAGGGGAAGAAATAGCTCGTGGTGGAATCTTCGTGGAGAATGAATAGGAGCTGTCGATGCTGATATCCTGCAATTCGGTATCCGCACCGAGAAATCTTTGCATGGTCTGCTTTTGTCTCCGGCTTGCCGATGATCTGGAAAATACGATTGCAGGTGTTCCAGCCAGCATACGTGAGTTCATAACATCGAATTACAGTTCACATTTCTTGTGCCGCTGTAGATAAATTCGATGGTTTTCTTACATATTCTTTTGGAAACACACTCTTGGAAATTTCAGACAAAAAACACAAAGAGTTCGGTTTCTTATCCTTACTTTACCGTGATCAGTTCATATTTCCTTGTGCCGAGGCCGAGCTCTTCCGCATGGATGAGCGTGGACGTCCAGTCCGTACACGGAGCGGTATCTTTAAAGTGATCATGGAGACTCTCGCTTTTTGCGAGATTGTCGCTCAGCTGGCTGCCGGACATGACCGGCATGCGATTGCAGGCATCCGCACAGGCCTGATCGAGCGCCACGGGATCAAACGAGGCAAACATGCCCACGTCGGGAATGATCGGCACATCGTTTTCGCTGTGGCAATCGCAATTGGGCGAAACCTGCATGACGATGCTGATGTGAAAATTCGGACGGTTTTGCAACACCGCGAGCGAATACTCCGCGATTTTTTCGCTCAGCGCGAGCTCGCTGCTGCCGCCGTTGTTTTCGATAGCGTCGAAGTTACAGGCGCCGATGCAGCGCCCGCAACCAACGCAGAGGTCCTGGTCGATGGATGCAATCTTCTTTTCATCGTAGCTAATGGCGCCGTGCGCGCATTGCTTGATGCACTGGCGGCAGGCGCGACAAAGCGCGCGGTCTACCGTCGGCTTTCCGTCGCAGTGCTGCTCCATCTTGCCCGCGCGGGAACCGCTGCCCATGCCGATATTTTTCAGCGCGCCGCCAAAGCCGGTCGCCTCGTGACCCTTAAAGTGGGAAAGAGACACGAAGATGTCCGCGTCCATGATCGCCTGACCGATTTTCGCCTCTTTGACGTGCTTGGTGCCCGTGAGCGGAACGATCTTCTCGTCTAGCCCCTTAAGCCCGTCCGCAATGATGATCTGGCAGCCGGTGGAGGCGACGGAAAAGCCGTTTTCCGCGGCGGCATCCAAATGCTCCAGCGCGTTTTTGCGCCTGCCGGGGTAGAGGGTGTTGCAGTCGGTCAAAAACGGTTTGCCGCCTTTTGCGCGGATTACGTCCACGACCGCCCGCGCAAAATTTGGGCGCAAAAACGAAAGATTTCCCGGCTCGCCAAAGTGAATTTTGATTGCGACAAAGCGATCCGCAAAGTCGATGTTCTCAATACCGGCGCGTTTGATGAGCCGCTTGAGCTTGACCGGCAGCGGATTTTCGTAATTGGTTCTTAGATTTGTGAAATATACTTTCGAAGGCTCCATACCAGCGGGTTCTCCTCAACATTATGATAGAATTTGATTATTATCATCATAGCACAAATGTTCGGTCTCGACAACGTACCGATGCTTGCGTTTTGCCGGGAAAACGGATATGATAATGCGTTGAATAGTTTGGTTGCGCACAAGCGATGTTTTGCCCGGCGTTGGCGCAAGTCGACCCGCATCCAAGAAGACGGAAATGGTGTATGGAAACAATATCTCACAATGAACACAAAGGGCATGGGCTTGGTGCCGTCATGCTTCTCTCTGCATCGCTCATCTGGGGCGTTGCGTTTGTGGCGCAGAGCGCCGGCATGGCTTATGTCGGCCCTTATACCTTCACGGCGGTGCGCAGCGCGCTTGCCGCCATCGGGCTGGGCGTTCTGATTCTCATTCTCGACAAAACAAGCTTCAAATCGAAAAACACCGACAAAAAGGTACTTTGGCGCGCGGGCATCATCCTCGGCATCGTGATGACCATCGCGAGTAACCTGCAACAGATCGGACTCGTGACCACCTCCGCCGGAAAAGCGGGGTTCATCACGTCTCTCTATATCGTACTGGTACCGGTGTTTGGTCTGTTTATTCGGAAAAAACCGCACCCGCTGCTTTGGATCAGCGTGCTGATCGCGCTGGTTGGGCTCTATTTTCTCTCGATTCACGGCGATTTATCCATGAGCAGCGGAGATCTGCTCGTGCTGGTATCCGCGGTCGCGTTTGCGATTCAGATTTTGCTGGTCGATCATTTTTCGCCGAAAGTGGATATCATTCGCCTCAACTGCATCCAGTTCAGCGTGGTGGCGATTTTGTCCGTTGTGCCGATGATGGTGCTGGAGCAGCCGAATATTACCACGATATCCGACGCATGGCTGCCCATCGTCTACGCGGGGCTTTTCTCCGGCTGCGGGGCCTACACGCTGCAAATGCTGGGCCAAAGGCGTGTGGAGCCGACGACGGCGTCCTTGCTGCTGAGTCCGGAAAACGTGTTTTCCGCGCTGGCGGGGTGGGTGATTTTGGGGCAGATGCTCTCCGCGCGGGAACTGCTCGGTTGCGCGCTGGTGTTTATTGCGATCATCACATCCCAACTGCCGTGGAGAAAGTGGCTCGGCAAGCGTTCGGTTGCGGCGGAGGCGATGCCCGCGCCGATTTCGCATCCCAAAGACTGAACAGATCAACAGAGATAACACAAAAGCAAGGTTTCGCGCCTTGCTTTTTTCGTGATTTCCCGTATCATAGAGCTATGCTAAACCAACAGAATCAAACAGATTTCGTCGATCCATCCGGCGAAAAACTCGTCGTTGTCTCCATTGGGCGCCA
>JAQVML010000187.1 GCA_028703645.1 Eubacteriales bacterium | reverse complement strand
GTGTGCGCGCTTGGCGCAAGGCTTTGCCGGGGTATTACGGCGGAACTCGGCGAACGCGCAGGGAGGGCGTTTGCGCGATACGGCGCGCGCGGCGCACGCGGCGAGGCGGAGGATGGTTTTCCGCATGCGCTGATGGCGCTGGATGCGTTCGCCCGCGCGAGAGTGAATGGCGCGGGAGAGAACGATGCCTGGCTGCTAGCGCTGCTTGCGCTGATCGCAACCATGGAGGACGCAAACGTGCTCGCCCGCTGCGGGGAAGCGACCGCGCTGGAACTGCGGCGCAGAGCGAGGGAACTTGCGAAGCGATATCCCGCCGGCGGAGACGCGCTTTCCGATGATATCCGCGTGCTGGATCGCGAATGCCGTGTTTGGAACGCAAGCCCGGGCGGCGCGGCGGATCTGCTCGCCTGCGCGATGTTTTTACAGACGTTAACAGAGGCCTAAAACACGTTTTTGCACAAATCGCACGAAAAAGAATCAATTGTGACAAATGTATATACCGCGATGCAACAATAATGTTTCGATTACAACCGCAACGTATGATATAATAGTGTTGATCTTCCGAAAAAAGGGGGTACTATCACATGAGTTTTATGGAACTGTTAGGACCGACAGCGGTCGCAACCATCATCTGCCTGATCGTAGCGCTCGTCATGTTTGTGATTGAGCTTTTTACACCGGGTATCGGTGTGGCAGGGGCTACGGGACTGCTCGCGCTGATTGCGGTCGTCGTGATGCAGCTTGGATGGGGACACCCGCAGGTAGCGTTTTATATCATCGCAATTGCGCTGCTGATCATTATACTCGGACTCATTTGGGTGATTCGTTCGATGCAGCATGGACGACTCAGCAAATCGTTCCTCGTGCTCAAAGAGCATTCGAGCGGAACCTCTGTTCCCGAAGTTGACGCTGCAAAGACCGATCTTCTCGGAAAAACCGGCGTGGCGATTTCCGCGCTCCGTCCTTCCGGCATTGCGGAGATCGACGGCAGACGACTGGACGTGATGACCGCAGGCGCGTTTATCAACAAAGGCGAGAGCGTCACCGTCATCAAGGCGGAAGGCATGCACATTTTGGTGCGCGCGGGGTCAGTCGAACCAGACGCAGCAGAACCGGCCCAATAAGGCAAGCATCTCGTGCGGCCTGAAGAGGGCTGCATTCGCCGAAGCGGTTCGGCATACACACATACGCAACACACCGAAAACCAAATAATAGGAGGTATCTCATGATCGGATCTGTCATTATCGCCATACTGGCAATCATTTTTCTCATTATCTTTTTCAGCTTTGTTCCCCTCGGGCTGTGGATTTCCGCCCGCGCATCCGGTGTCAAAATCGGAATCTTCCAACTCGTTGGCATGCGCGTTCGTAAAGTTGTTCCCAGCCGCATCGTCAACCCCATGATCAAGACGACCAAGGCGGGGCTTGACATCTCCATCAACAAGCTGGAAGCGCACTACCTCGCGGGCGGCAATGTGGACCGCGTCGCCAACGCCCTGATTGCGGCGCAGCGCGCGGGCATCCCCCTCGGCTTCGAACAGAGCTGCGCCATCGACCTTGCGGGTCGTGACGTGCTCAACGCCGTTCAGATGAGCGTTAACCCGAAGGTCATCGAGACCCCGATCATTGCGGCGGTTGCCATGGACGGCATCGAGCTTCGCGCAAAAGCGCGCGTCACCGTTCGCGCAAACATCGACCGTCTCGTCGGCGGCGCGGGTGAAGAGACCATCATCGCCCGTATCGGCGAGGGCATCGTCACCACCGTCGGCTCCAGCAAGAGCCACAAGGACGTGCTCGAAAACCCGGACAAGATCTCCCGTACCGTTCTGGACAAGGGCCTTGACGCGGGCACCGCGTTTGAGATTCTTTCCATCGATATCGCGGATGTGGACGTCGGCCGTAACGTCGGCGCACAACTCCAGATCGATCAGGCGGAAGCGGACAAGCGTATCGCCCAGGCCAAGGCGGAAGAGCGCCGCGCGATGGCAGTTGCGCAGGAGCAGGAGAACATTGCGGCGGTTGCCGGCATGCGTGCGCGCGTGGTCGAGGCCGAAGCAGAGGTGCCGAAGGCCATGGCAGAAGCATTCCGTCAAGGCAATCTCGGCGTAATGGACTACTATCGTATGCAGAATATCCACTCCGATACCGAAATGCGCACCGCTATTGGAAAGGGCACAAAGCCTGCTACGACAGAAAATAAGAAGTAAACTATGGAAGCCTTCATCATCATTCTCGCGATATTCTGGGTCATAGTCCCGCTCGCGATGAAGAAGAAACAGGAACAGGCCAAGCAGGAGGCCGAGCGTCAACGCGCGGCGCGCGCAAGTGCGCCGAAGGCTGCGGCACCGCAACAGCGTGTGCAGCAGCCGATGCGGACCACGCCGCTGGCGCCGACTGCGCGTGCGCCCATGCAGGCCTCCTATGAGGGCTCCGGCTCGCAGGAGGGTTACTCCGGCGCGGTGTTGCAAGGGGAAGAGAAACACGATGTAAAGATGGATCTTTCCACCGCAAAGAGCACGCTGAGGGAAGCGAAATCCAGCATCACGCACACGGTGACGGTCAGTAGCATTAGCGGACATGCGCATGAAGAGACGAGCGCAACCGGCATCATTGCGGAGTGTCCGCCGGACAAAACACCATCCGTTAAGACCGAAGTGGTGACGACGGATGTGAACGCGACCGCGTTTACATGGGATGTTGAAGCCGCGCGCAGCGGACTCGTGATGGCGGAAATTCTCGGCCCGTGCCTGGCAATGAGGGACTAAGAAAACGTTCATGCAGAACTCGACCAACAAACAAAACACGTGGTTTTGGAAAAGGGTACTGTTTACATCGGTACCCTTAATTCTATTGTTCGCGGCCTTTGCCGAGTGGGTGCTGACGCGTGCGCCGAGGGAACCGATCGCGATAGCTGCCGCTGCGATAAGCGCGTTTCTCTTTGCGCTGCTTGGCATTCGCTTTATTCCGCAATGGATGGCAGCCTGGAGCAAGAAGCCGTGGCTGCCGGTGCGCGCGCAGGAAGGCAAGCGTAGCGCGAGGAAGCAGCGAATGCACCCGATGATCCAGCTGGTGTTCTATCTGGCGCTGTTTCGAATTCTTCTGTTCGTTCTGGCCTATACGCTCTCGCTCATCAAGCAAACGTATACGGGCGGACTGCTCGATCACCTCGGCATCTGGAACCAGCTGGGAACCGACAGCCAGCATTACCTGAACATCGCGCAAAACGGATACGTGAACACGGGCGATGATCGGCTTTTGATCGTCTTTTTCCCGCTGTACCCGTATCTGGTGCGCGGAGTACACTTTTTCATCGATAACTATCTTGTGAGCGGGCTGATCGTATCCAACCTCTGCTGGGTGTTTGCGGCGTATCTGCTCTATGAGCTCGCGCTGCTGGATACGGACAAAAAGGGCGCGCTCCGGGCGCTGAAATATCTTTGCATTCTGCCCGCGTCGTTTCTCTTCTCCGCGCCGCTCTCGGATAGTCTGTTTCTGCTGCTCTCCGTCGCCTGCGTCTATGCGGTGCGCAAAAACCTCTATCCTGTGGCGGGAATCATCGGCTTTCTGGCGGCGTTTACGCGGATGCCGGGCATTCTGCTCTTCGCGCCCGCCTGCTTTGAACTGGTTGGCTCGATCATTCGAGAGAGACCGCTGAAAGGGCGGGACAACTTCTGGCGGCTGAAGATGACGGGCAACGCGCTTTCGCTATTGCTGATTCCGGCCGGATTGTTGCTCTATCTATATGTCAACTATCGCGTTACCGGTTCCGCCACCATGTTTTTGACCTATCAGCAGGAGAACTGGCATCAGCAGCTTGGTTGGTTTTTTAACACCATGGCAACACAGGTCAGCAGCGCGACCGGCTCATTTGCGAGCGATATCCCGATGCTTTGGGGATTGTGGATTCCAAATATTCTCTATCTGTTTGCATCGCTCGGCATCGTGATTGCGGCGCAAAACAAGCTGCGCGCTTCCAACGTTGCCTACTTCATCGCATATTACGCAGTGTGCATGGGTGCGACTTGGCTGCTCTCCGCGCCGCGCTACCTGACTGCGGCCTATCCGCTTGCGCTTGCTCTTGGGGCAATCACCGAGAAGAAGGCCGCGGATCGAATCGCGACCGTCGTCTGTATTGTACTCTTTGTGTTGTATCTGCTGGCATATGTGAACCAATGGTATGTCTATTGACCGCTTTCGTACCGGGACCTTGATGAGGAACGGACACGCATGAAAACATTCTGGGAGCTCTACGTTTCGTTTTTGAAAATCGGTGCGTTGATGTTCGGCAGCGGGTACACCATGCTGCCGCTCTTGACGCGCGAAATCGTGGAGCATCGCGCGTGGATCACGCAGGATGAACTCATGGACGTATTTGCGCTCTCGCAATGCGTTCCCGGCGTAATCGGGGTCAACACGGCGTCTTTCATCGGGC
>JAQVML010000186.1 GCA_028703645.1 Eubacteriales bacterium | reverse complement strand
AGATCGTTAGGGCATCGAGTTAAATAGCGCCTGAACGATGGCATAGCTTTTCTTCAACCGTTCGTGATAGGTCGGCAAATCCCAACTCTCCCAAACATAGCTGCCAAACGATACGGTTCCCTTGGTCTGACCGGAAAAAACGGCGAAAGAGAAACCATCTGTGCTTTGGCCCGTGACGGAACCCGTGACATTCCAGTCGGCAATGATATTCTTTGTGCCGGGATCGCGCACGTTGAACAGGAGCCAGGGAATGCGCAGCTCGACAAGATTGCCGGAGGCATAAAAATCCGCAAGCGAGTTGAAGTTCGGGCTGTTTGGATCGGAGATTCCATAGGTGAGCGCACCCGCGTTAAACTTGGAAAACGGAATCACTTGTTCGGTACCGGGTAAAACAAGCGTTCGACTCATCGCGGCATAGAGGGGGACGAATATGCCGGAGTTTTTCTCCGACTGATGCTCGATTGGGTCGACCAGCTTGTTCTGTACGGAATATTGATATTGAAACACGTCGTAATATGGATCGACCTGCATGATGCTGCCGGTTTGGGAATCGATCTTGATCAAAAAATCGGCTGCCTGCGCAAACGAGATTCCATCGTAGGAAAGATTCCCTTGATCGGGAATGGTATCTGCGGCAAGATAGACGCTGTCCTGCCCGAAACGGAGTGAACCCAAATCGACTAGAAAATAAAGATACGCTTCATCGCTCTTGACGCTTAGGCGAATGCCGTCCGTCTCGGTCACGACGTCGCTTTGGCTCCATTCGTTCGCTTTGCCGTCGATGATCACGGCGGTTGTTTCGCCGGGGTCAAACGCGAGCAGACCAAACGATTTTTCCGGGCTTTCCACGCTGAACCAATACGGTCTGCGTTCCACCTCTTCTTGATCGGTGGTATTCCAGGTGCGCTTAAACCACTCGTCCTGCCACGAGAAGATCAGGCCACCCATGCAGCCGACTTCGCGGATATCCTGCATCATGGAGACCAGCATGTTGCCCTGCGCCGTCTCTTCCACGTTGCCCTGATCAAAGCCTGTCACCGCGTTTTCATGCGTTTTCCCGCGTGAGGTTGGAATGCCGAACTCCGCAATCAGCACGGGCATGGTATGATAAGCGTTCAATTCCGTCAGATAGGCGCGGTAGGAATTCGGGTTCTCGCCGGAGACATACGCGGGATCGTAGCTCATCAGATCGGGATAATAGGGGTAAACATGGTAGGAGGCAAAGAAACCTGCCGTATAGCGATTGGTCGCCTTGATGTGCTCCACATCCAGACTGACCGCGTCCTCCATGCTGGGATTGGGCTCTCCGGGATGCGGCAGAGGGTCCGCCGTTACCCAGTTTGTGATGGCGATCGGCCGCTGTACCGCGTAATGCTCCGTTTCATAGGCGATCATGTACTCCTGCGATTGAGCAAGAAACACCTCGAAAGGAGAGGCGTTTTCCGTGTACACATACATCCCGGAAAAACTGGTTTGATCGGGATTCTTTTCGTTCGTACCGAGGATAAAATCCGCGCTGAACTCGATGCCCGGCAGATAACCGATGACATAGCTCGAAACATCGCTCGTATACGTTCCGCCTGCGTTGCCGGGCAGTTTTTCGACGACTGCATTTCCGTGGACGATGTCGATCGTATTCTTCAGATCGTTGTAAAAGCTCTTGACCAGCTCGCCGTTATTACCATACGCATCCAAATAGGTGCTGATGAGCTCCTCGTTCATGTAGACACCCTGCATGAGGTAGAGCGGGTTTTCTGCGGTCAGGTTATAGGCAAGCAGCGCGTCGTAAAACGCGGGCATCTGGGGCACGTAGACGCGAATCGTGTTTGCGTGCATCTGCCCGATCCATTGAAACCAGCGGGCGTAATCCTCCTGCGTGATTCCAAATTCGCCGGGCCAGTAGCCGGGCTTTGCCGCGCCGATATCCACGCCTTTCACGAAAAACGGCTCAAAGTCGCCAGATGGGGTTCGAACAAGAAAGCGCTTGCCCTCTACGCGGGAAACAGGGCCAAAATAGTCCGGCGTGGGCAGCGGCGTTGGAGCGGGCGTACTCGTTACCGCTGCCGCGGGCTCGCTTGGCGGTGCTGTCGCCTCAACGGGTGCCTGCTGGCCAGCGCAAGAGAAGAACAGCGAACAGAGCGCAACAAGAAGCACCGCGGAGCTGAGACGAAGAAGACCCATCTTGTTTTCCATGATCGCTCCTAGTTTGACTGCTGATGCAGAGATTGCAAAATGAAGTTTGTCGTCTTTGGGATAGCGAATCTTTAGATTGTGATAACGACCGGGTTGTCGATTGATGAAACACGAATCGAGGCGCTAATATCATTGAATAATAAACATATTAAGTAGCCAATGTGAATTCGTCAATTACGAATTTGATATCGCTGGTGATCTGCCCGTACCGCAAACGTTATTTCACAGGAGAATCGTTCGACTGATAATAGCGAACATAGTCGATATACATCCGCTGCGGGAAAGCCTCGTCGTCAATTCCCTTCGCGCCGCCCCAACTGCCGCCTACGGCAAGGTTAAGAATGAGATGAAACGGCACGTCGAACGGCCAAGTGCTCGATGTTGCATCCGCTGGGCGCGGGTAGTCGAGCGCGCGAACGCCGTCAACGAGGATTTCCAGATCGTCTTGCGTCCAAAGCAGGGCATAGATATGAAAATCGTCGTCCTTGCGTTTAAAACGGGTGGACGCGGTGATCGCGTTGTCCTTGACAGAATTATTGGAATCCGTATGAATGGAGGAATGCACGAGCTTCGCATCATAACCCACCCGCTCCGCAATATCGATTTCGCCGGAGCGCAGATAACCGCCATAGCGCAGATCGGTTGGCAGCAGCCAGATAGCGGACCAGGTTCCAACGCCGACGGGAAGCGCGGCGCGCACCTCTAAATAGCCGTATGTCAGATCAAGCTTGTCTTGTGTCGTCAGCCGTGCGGAGGTATAGTCGCGATTTTTGATCGTCTCTTTGCGCGCCTCGATCACGAGGCAACCGTCTTCGATCAAAGCGTTTTCGCGCGTATAATATTCCAACTCGCGGTTATAGGGCCACGGGCCAACCTCGAAGTTCCAAATGGACTCATCGAGCAAATCGGTATCGAACTCATCCGAGAATTGCAGCGTATACCCTTCCGGCGGGCCGGGTGTGGGCGAAGGGGTTGGTGAAGGAGACGGCGATGGAGAAGGTGAAGGCGACGGGGTAGGTGACGGCGTCGGCGAATTCGTCGGGCTTGCGGTTGCGGCGGAGACGCTGGATGGGGGTTGCGTGGAGAAAGAGCCCTTCGCGCAGGCAAAGCCGCCAAGCAGAGCAAGAGCTGGCAAAATGAAAGCGCAGACGAGCCGATATCGGATTTTCTTCACTGTATTCTCCATACGATCATTCTACAGGATTTTAGACCTGAACACCATTTTTTTCGTGATCGTGCATGGATACGAAATAAGAGACAAACCAGTAATAGACAAATCAAAAAGCGCGATCTCGTTTGGAGAAACACGCGCTCAGTCGAATGCTGTATGTATTGTTGAGAAAATATGCGAACTACTGCTCTTTTCCGGTCGAAAGCTCGATGATTTTCTCGACCGTGATATCCTTTGTCGCGACATTGCAAACGCAGGTTCTGTTTGCGAGCACCGCAACGCGATCGCAGATACCCAGTATCTCCTCAATATCGGACGAGATGAAGATGATGCCCGCTTTCTTCTTGATGAGGTCGTTGATGGAGTTATAGATGTCGATTTTGCTCGCGATATCGAGTCCCCGCGTGGGATCGTCGAGAATAAAGATCTTCGCGCGACTCATGATCCATTTTGCAAAGACCGCTTTTTGTTGATTGCCGCCAGTGTATTCCAAAATGTTGTTGTGCAGATGATGCGGAATATTCAGTTTTTCCACATAGTCGGCGACCACCTGCTCCATATAGGACGTATTGATAAAGCTAAAGTTGGCAAAGCGCTTGAGCGAGGACACCGCGACATTGTTGCTGATATCCATATAACCAAAGAGGGAGTCCGTCAGCCTGTTTTCCGGGATTAGCGCGATTCCGTTGCTGATCGCTTTATACGGACTGTCGATTTTGATCTTCGCGCTGTTGAGAAAGATATCGCCGACCACGCCGTCCACCGCGCCAAAGAGACAGTTGGCGAGAAGCGTTCTGCCGGAGCCGGCAAGGCCGGTGATGCCGAGGATATCGCCTTCGCACAAGTCCAGATTGATATTCTTTAGTTTATCAGAAAAGCCAAGATTACGAACGCTGAGTATGTTCTTTCCCTTTTTAATCATGATCTTGGGATAACGGCTCATGATATAGCGCCCGCTGAGCATTTTAATGATCTCTTCCTGCGGACAGTCGGCTACGAACTTTGTGCCAATGATGCTGCCGTTTTTGATGATCGTCACGCGGTCACCAAGCAGGGAGACGTCCTCAATG
>JAQVML010000185.1 GCA_028703645.1 Eubacteriales bacterium | reverse complement strand
GAAAACTCCATCTGGGATTCATTCAGGTGCATATCCTCTATCACGCGAAAAAAGCCGCGTTCTATGGCACATGGATGATCGACGAGCTCGGAGAGCACGGCTACCGCATCAGCCCCGGCACGCTGTACCCCATGCTGCACGAGATGGCGGCGCAGGGTTTGCTTACGATCCAGCATGCGATTGTCAACGGCAAAATGCGAAAATACTATTCCATCACCAAGGCAGGAGACGCGGTCTTTGCGGACGCAAAGGAAAAAGCGCTTGCGCTTGTGCATGAGTTGGAAGAAGATTAATTCACGAAGTATTATATAAGAAGAAAGTTCTCAAGCGAGGCATTTTATGCAAGATCAGATCAAGAAAAAAAAGAATCTCATTACACCGGCGATGACGTTTATTCTGCTCTTTAGCATCGTCAGCCTGTTCTCCGATATGACGCATGAAGGAGCCGCCAGCATTCGCGGCGCGTATCTGAGCCTACTGGGCGCTTCCGCCGCGACCATCGGCTTTGTCTCCGGCCTTGGCGAGCTCATGGGCTATTCCCTTCGTCTGCTATTCGGGCGAATCGCGGACAAGACCAAGCGCTACTGGTTCATTACGATTCTCGGATACACCGTGGATGTTCTGGCGGTGCCTGCGCTCGCACTAGCGGGCGAGCACGGCTGGATCTTCGCCAGCTCGCTGATCATCATCGAACGCATCGGCAAAGCGATTAAGAAGCCGGCCAAGAGCACGTTGATGTCCTTTGCCGCGACGCAGGAAGGCGTCGGCAAGAGCTTTGCCATCTCGGAGATGGTGGATCAGTTCGGCGCGTTCCTTGGCCCCGTGATGCTGTACCTGACCCTGTTGTTCAAGCAGAGCGGCAGCTTGCAGCAGCGCTATGCGTTTGCGCTGGGGCTTTTGATCATTCCCGCCGCAGCGACGATTCTCATGCTGTTTTTCACCAAGCGAAAGTTCCCCAATCCGGAGCAGTTCGAGCCGGAGCCCAAGGAACTCGTGCCCTTCCGCCTCAATCGCAAGTTTTTGCTGTATCTTGCGGGTATCAGCCTGTTTGCGTTCGGATTCATCGATTATTCGCTGGTTTTGATGCATGTTTCCCGCACGCACGCCGCGCTCTCCACCGGACTTTCGGAAGTCTCTTCCTTCGTCAATAGCGGAACCCTACCGTTGCTCTACGCGGGCGCGATGCTCGTCGACGCCGCGGCGGCAATGGTGTTTGGGCTGATGTACGATAAAAAAGGCATGCGCGCGCTGATTCTATCCACCGCGCTCTCCGCGCCGTTTGCGCTGCTCGTGTTTGGCAACTATGGCAACGCGGCGCTGCTCGTCGGCATCGCCATGTGGGGCATCGGAATGGGCGCGCAGGAGTCCATTTTAAAAGCCGCCGTCGCGGGCATTGTGCCGAAAGCGAGCCGTGGCACAGGCTACGGTATCTTTGAGTCCGTCTTCGGCGTTTTCTGGTTTCTCGGCAGCTGGCTGCTGGGCGTGCTGTATGACGTGAACCTGACCGTGATGATCGCGGTATCTGTGGGTGCGCAGCTGCTCGCCATCCCGATGTATTTTCTCTCTTCCCGATGCAAGGAGGATTGATCCTTCCGGTTTGCGCCAACTAATTGGATTTATGCTTTTGTCTTCCAGCGCACACCGCGCACAAACGCCTCATATACCAGCCGGTAGACAAGCGGATTCGGGTGGTAATTAGGGTTGTTTCGAATGATTCCCTCGTCCTGACGAAGCCCCGCGAGAATCCCCGCGGCAACCGCCGGACTGCGGGAAGCGCCCGCCGTGCAGTGGATGAGGAGCGTGTCGATTTCACGCGCATAGCGAAGCACAAACCAGCAGATTGCGTCCGCCTGCTCCTCGGTCATGAGATTCTGCCAAAAGGAACGGTCGTCCGCGTCGTCAAAGCAGAGGCGGATCACGCGCTGCGCAGGATAGCGCTCGACGCAGTCGCGCTTGTGGTCCATGATGGAGATCAGCGCGGTGCGCTCCGGCGCGCCATTTTGCGCCATATAGTAAAGCTCCGGCGTGAACCTCGAAACCTGAATTTCAAACAAACAGTGACACCTGCCCATGCTATATTTGAACAAAGTATATCACGACGATATTGACCAAACAAACGCCGGAATAGCAGCGCGATTTTTCGATTGCGGTGACGAAAAAGCAGTGAACCAGGCACCGGCCCTGTGCCGCCGTGCTGATAGCAGCACGCTCTAGTAAACGCACTTATTCACTTCACTTGCAATCAGTTTTGCTGACAAGGAATTAAAATGCACTCCGTCAACGGTAAGTTCAAGGCGGCGTGCCTTTGAAAATAGGTTCTTGGAGAACGGAAACACGAACATGATCATCGCATCCAATATTCTTAAGATGCTTATGGTGCCCCAGGAATATAGCCGGAGTGGGCTTTTCAAAGCCCACTGCTGCAGGGAATATGTGTCAATATAGGCCATGCCGTACCTTTCGGCTAGCTTTTTGATACTGTCGTTTCTTGCTTGTATTTTTTTCAAGGAAATGCCTTCCATCTGGATCATCGGCAGGCCTACAAGGACAGCGTTGATATGATTCTTTGTGAGCAGTTGCAGCATGTTTTCGTATAGAGCAGCAAATGCATCATCATCTTCAATGCATTTTTTCAAAGCAATTCTTGCCTGCATCTGCAATTTCCAAAAAGGCGATAGCGTACTCAGATATGGCATCAAGATATCATTTGTACCTATGAAAATGATATAAGTTTGAATCTCTGAATATCTCGGATTTTCGATATATTTCTGCAAGCGTTTATATGCCCCAAACGTTGTTTCTCCATTGATGCCTCTGTTGATCGCTTTTAATTCCGGTTTCAGATACTGAATAAACGAATATCCAATGCTGCCAAACGTAAGGCTATCGCCAATGCACATCAGTTTCATACATGTTCCTTCTTGATTCCTTTGCCTTTTTTTACAAACGCAAGATAGGCGTTCACTAACATCTCCGCAACCGTTTTCTCTGAAAGCTCCATGTCATTGGTGGCTGCCAGTGCCGCAAGTCCGTGACAATAGATCAGTAACTGTACGTATAAATCTTCCTTGGCCTTTCTATCAGCGTCCGCTCCAGCCATAACTGATATACAGTCAAAAATGTCTTCTCCCCGACCCGCATGAATAAATTGTTTGAAATTCGCGAAGGTGAAATTGTTTGATAGATATATCAAGCGAAATAAGTTGCGCTCTTTTTTCGCAAATTCTACATAAGCAAGACCAATGTTGAGTAAAGGATTATCATATGATGATTGATATCCTAGTAAAAAATCTCCCAAATACGCATCCGCTCGGCTAAAAACATCTTTCTTGAGTTCTTCCATGTTTGTATAAATTCGGAAGAGGGGGTTTGTAGAGCAATTCAACTTATTTGCAAGACTGCGCGCATTGATACTATCAATCCCTTTCTCCCTCACTAAAGCAAAAGCTGCATTGATGATGTCATCTTTGTTTATGGTAGGCTTTGGTGGCATTGAATCACTCCTATCAATAACGTTTGTTACGTAACATTTGTTATTATTATATTAGTGCAGAATCAAAAAGGCAATCATTCCTTAAGAAATTCCAATATTTCTATATAATTCAAATAGAAAATAGAAATCGATATCCCAATACGGAAAGTCTTGACAAATTCACATTTCTGTTATATTCTTTAACCTAATTCGATGTTTTATCGGCTATGTTTTCAAATCGATGAGGATTGTATCAAGGCATAGTCGCGGCTTTTTCAATTTACGAAATTCTGCATGTGCCGGTGCGGTATGCATCGGCTATGCATCTGTAAGGGGGTCTGTCCAATGTCATTTACCAACAGCTTACTCATTGCGTTGTTCCTCATGGCA
The DNA here is from genome assembly GCA_028703645.1 of Eubacteriales bacterium. Classification (GTDB taxonomy): domain Bacteria; phylum Bacillota; class Clostridia; order Christensenellales; family CAG-138; genus UBA7703. The sequence continues at coordinate 613 of JAQVML010000185.1, read as the reverse complement.
ATCGTATTCACCGCGCTCTTTGCTCTGTTCCTGTTTATCACGTTGTTCTCCCTGATCGTTGAGACGGCTGAACACGCAGCAAAGCACAAAAAAGCCGCTCGCTAATCAGAACTCAAAGACGTAAAAGGAGAATATGATGTTAACAGACGCATTATCCAATCTTTTGGAGACATCCGGTTTTACCGCAATGAGCTGGCAATATATGATCATGATCGTGATCTCGCTGGTCCTGATCTATCTTGCCATCGTGAAAAAGTTTGAGCCATTGCTCCTGCTGCCGATCGCCTTTGGCATGCTGCTCGCAAACCTGCCGTTGACCGGCTTGATGTCCGGCCCCGCGGCAGACGGTGAAGCAGGCGGTCTGCTCTACTACCTCTACAAGGGCGTCAAGCTCGGCATCTACCCGTCGCTGATCTTCCTCGGCATCGGAGCCATGACGGACTTTGGTCCGTTGATCGCAAACCCCAGCAGCCTCTTCCTCGGCGCTGGTGCGCAGTTTGGTATCGCGATTGCGTTTATCATCTCTTCCGCGCTTGGGTTCACACCTCCGGAAGCAGCCTCCATCGCCATCATCGGCGGCGCGGATGGCCCCACCGCCATCTACCTCACCACC
>JAQVML010000184.1 GCA_028703645.1 Eubacteriales bacterium | reverse complement strand
GAGAATGGCGCTGGAGCGGAATGAATTCTCCCTGCATTATCAGGCAAAAGTCAACTTCAAGACCGGAAAAATCACTGGTGTTGAGGCACTGCTTCGTTGGCAAAACGCCGAGCTGGGAAGCGTAACCCCTACGCAGTTTATCCCGGTTGCGGAAGAAACAGGAATCATTGTGCCAATTGGCAAGTGGGTGCTGAGAGAAGCGTGCGCGCAAAACATCATCTGGCAGAAGCAGGGGCTTCCCGCGATTCGTATGGCGGTAAACCTATCGTTAAGACAGCTGCTTGATGACAATTTGCCGCGCGATATTGAAAACGCTTTACGGGATTCCGGCATGAACCCCCAGTTGCTGGAGCTGGAAGTGACGGAAAGCATGATCATGAACAACCCCAAAAAGATGATTGAGATATTGCAGCGGATCAAAGACATGGGCATATGTCTCGCCATTGACGACTTTGGTACCGGATATTCGTCTCTTGCGCAGCTCAAGCAATTCCCTGTCGATACGCTGAAAATCGATCGTTCCTTCATACGCAATCTTCCGGAAGACAAAGACGACAAGGCCATTGCACATGCGATCATCTGCATGGGAGAGACATTAGGGCTGACGGTTGTTGCCGAAGGAGTTGAAACAGTGGAGCAGATGAATTATCTAAAAGACCAATCCTGCGACGAGATGCAGGGGTTTTATTTCAGCAAACCGGTTGTGCCGGAGCAGTTTGCGGAGCTGTTACGCGCTTGTGGGGAATAGACTTCAAACCTCGAACAAACCAAGCGCAGAGAAAACGCTGCTACGGCTCGGTTCCGAACACGCAAGGGGGCAATCGATTGGACCTGTATCCTAAATCCGGGTGTAAACGCTCTATTTAATCAATGTGAAAGGGAGCTGTACGCTTTTGCGTACAGCTCCCTTAGCCGACTGATCTGTTGTTTTGCTTGTTACTCTTCTTTGGTGAGGCTGCCCTTCTTCGGGCGAATCTTGGCGTAGGCAAACAGCAACAGCGTGCCGATTACGCCGCAGGAGACCGCGTTCCAGAGGCAGGCGACCGCGCCCTGCGTGAAGACGAGGTTGACGGGCTCTGCATAGATCACGATATCGAGCACAGGAGCTATGACGATCCATGCGATCACATTTGCAAGGATTTGGTAGATATTGAAGCGAAGGACATCTTTCCAACCGAATTCGCCTTCATCCGCACGGATTTTGGTATAGGAAAGACCGACGAGGAACATAGAGACACCGCTCGCGATGACCCAGCTCCACCAAATGGAGCCATATTGCAGCGCATCCGAGAGCGCGTGACCGATGAACGCGATGAGTCCGCCCGCGATTGGCCCGAACAGCACCGCGAAGAACGAGCCTAAGCCGTATGCCGTTTGGATGTCCGTTTCGGGAATACCGGTCGGCACTTTTACGTACATAAACAGCACCGCAAACAGCGCGGCTCCCAAACCGGTTGCAACGATGGTCTTGGTCGATACCTGGAACATTTTCTTCATCTGACATTACCTCCCTTATTCTGTTTCTGGTTGTGACAAATAGCAGGATTTACGCCTCATAAAAAGAAATTGTATCAATGCTTCTTCATATTAGGCATATCGTATACGGTTTGTCAAGCGAGCAAGCGCCCGAGCAAAACCATAGCGACCGGTTCACGGGGTATTACGCTTTTGTGAAGCGCACGCGCCAGTCCGCGCCGAATCCGAGCGCGTATTTTTTCTCAAAGCTGCCGCAGCTTACGGCAAGAGCAACCTTCATCAACTCGTTGTTATAGATGATGGGTTCGCCCTGCTTGGCAAAGCCAAAGCTCTTGTGAAAGAGCACATTCTGGTCAAACACCGGTTTCCCTTCGTGCGTCACCTCAAGATGCACCATGTCTCCATAGGCAAAGCCGCAGTCGAAAAACAGCCGCGTGGAAATATTCGTCCAGAGATTGCCAAAGTTTGGATCGTCGATCTCGAAGATGCCTTCGACTTTGCCCTGCTCCGACGTAGGTTCGAGGATTTCGTGCCGCACGATCTCGCTGACGGGATAGGCGGGGCCAACGCCTTCAAAATCGATGATGCCGCTCGCGAGCCGCGCCGCCGTGTAGCCGAACAGATCGCGTCCGTGGAAGATTGCGACGCCTTCCGTGTCTTTGCCGCGGAGACGGTTGACCGTTTCATCAATTTCACGCACTTCCAGAATGCCCATCTCGCGATCGATGTGCGTCAGTGCGCCATTGTCCGGGGTAACGACATAGTAGCCGCCCGCAACCTTCGCCACGCACGCTTTGCGCGCGGTGCCAACGCCGGGATCGACCACGGAGACATAGATCGTGCCTTCCGGCCAGAAGCGCAGACACTGGTAGAGACGATAGCTGGCGCTCCAGGTATCATATTGCGGCAGCTCGTGCGTGCCGTCGATAATCTCCAGCTCGCGGTCGACGGTCTTCACCACGCCGTACATGGCGCTGACCGCGCCTTCTTTATAGGTAAAGTCTGTTTGGAATACTAAGATGGGTTTCATACGTTTTCTCCTTACTTTCTATCGTTCAATCACACAAACGGGTTCCAAAACTTCTGAATGATCTCTGTACCTGTGCGCAATCACACAAACGGGTTCCAAAACTTACTGTGGTTCACAAAAATACTGAGCGCGATGGTGGCGAGAAACAGCAGCAAGGATAATCCCAGCGCGAACAGATCGTTTCGCTTCATGGGCTTTGCGGCGTACCAGGTGCGCTTCTTCTCCTTGCCGAATCCGCGCAGATCCATCGTATTAGAGATGGTCTCGATTCGATCCAGCGTAGAGAAGATCAGAGGAATCGTGATGTTGAGTATGTTTTTGATGCGCTTGCCGAGCTTCTCTTTCTTCGAAAGATCGAGTCCTCTGCTTTGCTGTGCGGCTGCGATATCCTGATAGTCTCGAATCAAGTCCGGAAAATAGCGCAGCGTCAGCGAAAACGCAAACGCGGCCTTGTAGTTTACGCCCGCGCGGTTGATGCTCGCCGCAAGCTCGCTGGGGTTTGTCGAGAGGAAGAAGATAATGCCCAGCGGCACGACGGAGGCGTATTTGAGCGTCTTCGTCACCTGATAGAGCAACTGCTCGCTCGTGACCACATAGTGCCCGAAGATGCGAAAGAGCACATGCTCCGTGCCGTAAATCTCCGTGCCGTAGGTCGGGCTGAAGACGAACGTCAAAATGAAGTTAAACAACAGGAAGATCAGCACGTAGATCACCATCAGCTTGATCTGGTGAAACTGAATCTTCGACATCCACAAAAACACCAGCGACAGCGCCATGATCACCGCAATCGCGCGGATATCGTAAGAGAACATGACCGCGGCGGTGAGTAAAAGAAAGCACAACAGCTTTGTTACGCCGGAAAGATCGTAGATGGTGTTGTGCCGCTCGACATAATCAAAGAGTTTCGCTTTCATCGCGCCGTGCTCCTCTCATAGTCGATAAAATGCTGCACAAATGCTTCGCAATCGCCGATTCCGGCGCGCATCGCAAGCTCATACAGCGAAGTCACCTTCAGGCTTGCGTTGGTTGCAATCTCATCGCTGGTCAGCGCGCGAACTGCCGTGCCGTCATGCAGAATATTGCCCGCGTGCAGCACGATTGCGTGCGGCGTGTATTCCAGCATCAGGTGCATGTCGTGCGTGATGAGCAGAATCGTGGTTCCGTTTGCGTTGAGCGAGCGAAGGAACTCCATGATCTCCGTATAATGCCGGTAGTCTTGCCCCGCCGTGGGCTCGTCGAGAATGATCAGCTCCGGCTCCAACACCAGCACGCTTGCGATCGTTACGCGCTTTTTCTGCCCGAAGGAGAGCGCGGAGATCGGCCATTTTCGAAACGGCGACAACCCGCAGATCTTCAGCGCTTTTTCGACGCGCGGTTTGATCTCCTCGTCGCTTAGACCCCGAATCTTTAGCCCTAGCGCAACTTCGTCATAGATCATGGACTTGCAGATCATCTGGTTCGGATTCTGCATGACATAGCCGATCTTGCCGCTGCGCTCGTGGATCGTCCAACTATCCATTGGTTCTCCGCGAAAGCGAAGGTTGCCCTCCGGGTCTTTGCAGATGCCCGTGATGACTTTCGCCAGCGTACTCTTGCCCGCGCCATTGGTGCCGACGAGGCTGACCATTTCGCCTGCCTCAATGGAAAAACTCAGGTTCTTGAGGATCGGCCGCTGCTCGACATAGCGAAAACTGAGTCCCGTTGCCTCTAGGATGGGTTCATTGGCCGGCTTCTTCTCGCGTTCCGGCTGCGCCGCGTCCCAGGCACAGATGGCGGCTTGAACGGCGGTTACATCCAGCGTGTCGATGCGGCCCGCATGCAGCGCCTCCGTCACGGTGACGCCGGCATATTTCAGCGCGGTGACGTAGAGCGGCTCGCGAATGCCGAGCGTTTTGAGAATATTTGCCGCCATGAGCGCGTCCGGCGAGAGATCGGCGACGATTTTGCCTTCCGACATGACGATGACGCGGTCAATCCGACGATGGAGCACGTCCTC
>JAQVML010000183.1 GCA_028703645.1 Eubacteriales bacterium | reverse complement strand
CAGGATTACTCCGCCACGATCGAAAACATCCTCATCGCTGCAGTTGCGATGGGCTACGAAAGCTGCTGGGTCGAAGGACACATAACTGACGTAGACAACATCGGTCGCCAGATGGCGGATGTGCTCGGCGTGCCGGAGGAATATGAACTGGTCTGCTATCTGCCCATCGGAAAGGCGATCGAACAAACGCAAAAGCCGGTCAAGCAGGCGTTTGCCGAGCGCGCGTGGTTCAACGGCTTTGGTAAGCCAGAATAAGAACGTAAGCAACACAAAACGGACGCGATGAGCGTCCGTTTTGTCTATCGATGAAGCGTATATTACTTCTTCTCGTTGATCTTGGCCTGCGCTGCGGCAAGGCGGGCGATCGGTACGCGGAACGGCGAGCAGGAGACATAGTTCAGGCCAACGTTATGGCAGAACTCGATGCTCGACGGATCACCACCGTGTTCGCCGCAGATGCCGAGCTTGATGTCCTTGCGAACGCTCTTGCCGAGCTCTACCGCCATCTTGACCAGCCTGCCGACGCCTTCCTGATCGAGACGGGCAAACGGATCGGACTCGAAGATTTTCTTCTTGTAGTAATCGTCGAGGAACTTGCCCGCGTCGTCACGGCTGAAGCCAAACGTCATCTGGCTCAGATCGTTTGTGCCAAAGCTGAAGAACTGCGCCTGTTCGGCGATCTTGTCCGCGGTCAAAGCGGCGCGCGGAACCTCGATCATCGTGCCGACGAGATACGGAATCTCGACGCCGCGCTCCGCCATAACGGCTTTCGCGGTTTCGTCAACCGTGTTCTTGACGTACTCAAGCTCCTTGACTTCGCCCACGAGCGGAATCATGATCTCGGGCACGACCTCGATGCCGGTCTCCTGACGCACTTCGATGGCGGCTTCGATGACCGCGCGGGTTTGCATCTCCGCAATCTCCGGATAGGTGACCGCAAGACGGCAACCGCGGTGGCCGAGCATGGGGTTAAACTCATGCAGGCTCTCAACGGTCTGAAGCAGACCTTCGTAGGTGAGGTTCATCTCACTCGCAAGCGCGCGGATATCAGCCTCTTCCGTCGGGAGGAACTCATGCAGCGGCGGATCCAGGAAGCGGATGGTGACCGGACGGCCGCCCATCGCCTTGTAAATGCCCTTAAAGTCACTGCGCTGCATCGGGAGCAGTTTATTGAGCGCGCGCTTGCGGCTCTCAACGTCTTTGCTCACGATCATCTCGCGCATGGCGGGAATCCGGCTTTCGTCAAAGAACATATGCTCGGTGCGGCAAAGGCCAATGCCTTCCGCGCCAAACTTGACGGCGACTTCCGCGTCGTGCGGGGTGTCGGCATTGGTGCGCACATGGAGGGTGCGGATTTCGTCCGCCCACTGCATAATGGTCGCAAAATTGCCGGAAACCTGCGCTTCGATCGTCGGCAGCGCTTCGCCGTATACATTGCCAGTCGAGCCGTCGAGCGAGAGCCACTCGCCCTCTTTGAAGGTCTTGCCGGAGGCAAACGAGATCGTCTTATTCTTTTCGGAGATGGTGGCTTCGGAGCAGCCGGCGACGCAGCAGGTGCCCATTCCGCGAGCAACGACCGCCGCGTGGGAGGTCATGCCGCCGCGCGCGGTGAGAATGCCTTCCGCGGCATACATGCCTTCGATGTCTTCCGGAGAGGTCTCAAGGCGAACGAGTATGACTTTTTCACCCATTTTTGCTGCCGTCATCGCGTCCTCGGCGGTGAAATAGACGCGTCCGCAAGCGGCGCCGGGCGATGCGGGCAGTCCGCTCGCGATGGGCTTTGCGTTTTTCAGCGCTTTCGGCTCAAACGTCGGATGCAGCAGTGCATCCAGCGAGCGCGGGTCGATCTTTGCAATCGCTTCCGACTTGGAGATCATGCCTTCACTGACGAGATCGACCGCGATCTGTAAGGCAGCGGCTGCGGTGCGTTTGCCGTTTCTGGTCTGGAGCATGAAGAGTCTGCCACGCTCGATGGTGAACTCCATATCCTGCATATCGCGATAATGCTGTTCCAGCTTTTCCGCAGTCTCGGCGAATTGTTGGTAGACATCCGGCTGGGTGTTGTTCAGTTCGTCAATGGGGCTCGGCGTGCGGATGCCCGCAACGACGTCTTCGCCCTGCGCGTTCATCAGGAACTCGCCGTAGAGTTTCTTTTCGCCGGTGGACGGGTTGCGCGTAAACGCAACGCCGGTACCGCAGTCATTGCCCATGTTGCCAAAGACCATGCTCTGCACGTTGACGGCGGTGCCCCAGTCAGAAGGAATATCATTCTTTCTTCTGTAAACGATGGCGCGGGGATTATCCCAGCTGCGGAAGACGGCCTTGATGGCCTCCATGAGTTGTACGCGCGGATCCTGCGGAAACTCGGTACCCTTCGCTTTGAGATACATCTCTTTGTAGCGCTTGACCACCTCTTTGAGATTCTCCGCATTCAGGTCGGTATCGAGTTTGCAGTTGTATTTGTGTTTGATCTCTTCAAAGATTTCGTCGAATTTCGCTTTTTCCACTTCCATCACGACGTCCGAAAACATCTGGATAAAGCGGCGATAGCTGTCGAACGCAAAACGCTCGTTATTGGTCAGTTTCGCAAGCCCGACGACGGTTTCGTCGTTTAAGCCAAGGTTGAGAATCGTATCCATCATGCCCGGCATGGAGGCGCGTGCGCCGGAACGGACGGAGACGAGGAACGGATTGGATGGATCGCCGAATTTCTTCCCTGCTTTTTCTTCGGTGATGACCAGCGCGGATTCAATCTGCTCAATAATCTCCGGCGCGATCGTCTTCTTGTCTGTGTAGTAGCGGGTACATGCCTCGGTGGAAACCGTAAACCCAAACGGTACCGGAAGGCCGAGCGTGGTCATTTCGGCAAGATTCGCTCCTTTGCCGCCGAGAAGCTCGCGCATTTTCGCGCTTCCTTCACTGAAAAGATAAACGTATTTGTGTGACAAAACCTCTTCCTCCTTCTTTTCTCAACAACCTTCTATTCTCTAACAACAAATAATTATATCGTTTCTATTGTGTGTGTGCAAGAAATATCGCAAAAGCAGGCGTTCGTTGCATCAATATTTGCAATTGTATCCTCCGCAATTATGCAGTGGCTTTCACCGAAATAGCGGATTAAAAGGCGATTTTCTCATGTATAAACAGATTAGCAGCTCTTTTTCCTTGCAGGAATTCCTGCAATAATATATGTGACCCCCTCAAATCCGCATGGCTGTCCTGTCACGATTGCGTTCTTTGGTTCCGCTCGGCGTGTTGAACAAGCAGCATAAACAAAAGACGGAGCCGTTTGACCGACTCCGTCTAGTTTGTAATTGCAGTTATGCGATGGAGAAAATGATGGATGCAAGTGTCCCAAGTACCATCATGATCGCCACGATCAGGCTGAAAATTCTCAAGCCCTTGCTCATAATCTCAACTCCTCTTGATTACTTGCCGACCGACGCGTAGTTATCCGGGAAACGCGTCACCAGCGTCTCGTCCGCAATCCATTTGTTCACGATATCGTTGTAATACTGCTGTTGATAGAGTGCCTGTTCATAGATATCAAACGCATCTTTCACATCCGCATACGGAATCTCATGTGCAGCTTCGGTCGAAACACGCTTGATGATGTGCCAGCCGTAATCCGACTGCACCGGCGCGGATACGTCGCCATCCTTGGTCAGCGCCAATGCAGCGGTTAGGAAGGATTCCACATAGTTCGCGCCTTCGCCGACCAAATAGCCTGCTGCGTTTGCTTCGCTCTGCATGCCGGGGTCGGTGTTGTACTGCGTCAGCAGCGATTCAAAGTCATCGCCAGCGTCGATCTTCTCTTTGATCAGTTTCGCGGTTGCTTCATCCGCAACGAGGATTTGGCGCACGCGGAAGAATCCATCCGGAACATAGACCGGCGGGGCATTATAGCCATACTGCGCATAGGATTCGTAGGTGAAGTACTGGGAAGGTGTCTTGTCGAAGAGCGTCTTTTGCGAAGCGAGCTCGTCGGCATACTTCGCCGCCAGTTCTTCATCGGTTAAGGCAACGCCTTCCAGCAGCGCCGTGCGTTGCTTGGTGACCAGCGTTTGGTTCTTCGCGTCTTCCAGCATGCTGGCCTGAAGCTTTTTCACCGTGGTGTTGTTCTGCACCAGTGCCTTGGTGAACAGCGTTTTTGCGTATGCGTCTACGTTCGTAGCCCCCGCTTTGGTCGCCTGCTGCTTGAAGGAATCAAGCGTGCTTTGATAGTTCTGATCCGCGGTCGTCTGTGCGGCTGCCAGTTCTTCATCCGTCAGCGTGATGCCCGAAAGCTTCGCCTGATAGATCTTCATCGCAGATGCGATGAGATTGTTCAGCAGATAGTCGCGGAACTGCGCAATGCCTTCATCCGTCGAGGTATCGTAGCCGTAAGCCGAGGCATAGCTGAGGCTGTTTTGATAAGAGTTTTCCAGTTGGTTCACGGTGACTTCCTGATCGCCTACCGTTGCCGCGAGCACGGATTTACCGCCGCAGCCAAGCAGCGTCGC
>JAQVML010000182.1 GCA_028703645.1 Eubacteriales bacterium | reverse complement strand
ACAATCGCTTGCACACCCGCGATAAACGCCTTGTCCTCGTTTCCCTCCGCGACGATACGTGTCCTACCGTTTTCCACCGCGACTCCGACGACCGCATCCGTTTCGCGCACACGGGCTTCCATGTCCGCAGTCTTGTCGTAACGCTGTACATCCGCAACGAGCAGCAGCTTTTCCTCTTCCGCCGCGCTGACGGAGGAGTCAATGGCGAGTTGAAGCGTGCTATGATTGACCGCGCCGAAAACCAGAATGAACACTAGCGCGAGGATTGCAGGCGCGGTCACCATAAAGATCGTAATGCCGTTGCGGAAGATCAGCGCGAATTCGCGCCGGATAGACGCCAGAAACGCCTTCATGCTTTCGCCCCCTTCAGGTGGTTTTTCGTGACGAATCTGCGCGCGAGCAGATAGGATACCGCGCCCCAAATCAGAATAGAGGCCGCCGTATACCAGCCATCGATCGATCCGCCGAACATCGTAGCGCGGTACGCCATCAAGATTGGATAGGACGGAATCAACCGCATCCAAAACGGCGTAAACGCGGGAGACGCATAGCTGATCACCGGCAGCATGTTTACGCTCAGCAGCACCACCATGGAGAAAAACCAGCCGCTCATATCGCGAAACGGGGACGTATACGCAAGACCGATCATCGTAAACACCGCCGTGCCAAAAAACGACAGCAGCAGAAATAGTCCCCATTGAATCGAAACACCGACCGTCAGCAGACAGATCAGCGAAGCATACACGGTGCCGATCAGCGAAAAGAGCAGCGTCTTGGACAGCACGTATTTCGCCGCGCCAAACGGTGCAACGCGGAGCGCGCGAACGGTGCCATCCTGTTTTTCGGCCAGCATCAGCGCGCCGCCGAGAATAAAGCCGACCATGAGCGCCTCAAAGCAGATAAACACCGGCGTAAAGCGAAGATGAAACGGGGTCTCCCGCGCGGCGGCATCCAGCGTCTCCACCGAGACCGGCACGATTTCCGCCCGCGTCATCTCCAGCATGATGGCATTCAGCGTCTTCTCCGAATAGCCGGGGTGCACGATCGTAACCCCGTCTTGCTGAAACACAAGGCCAATCGTGTCGCCCCGCTGCACCGCATTGCGCAGCGCTTGCTCGCTTTGCGCGGGTGTGCCAAGCGTGATTTCTGCCGGCGCGTTCCAGGTCAGCGTCGTCATCTCCGCAGAGACCGCTTCCTTTGGCAGCGCGATATCCACAACCAGCACGATGAGCACGAGCGTTGCGCTCAGCACCCAGAACAGCGCGTTGGTCAGCAGGCGCTTACCGTCCTGCACGCAGGTTGAAAAAATGCTGTTCACGTGGTGAGCTCCTTTCCGGTGACGCGCAGAAAGATTTCTTCCAGCGTCGCCTCCTGGGAATGGAGCTTGACCACATCCACATTCGCCAGAAACGCGGTCAGTTCCTCTCGCTGATCCATCGGAATCACGCGCTCGCGTTCCTCTCCGTCTTCGCGGTAGACAATGCGAACATCACGTCTGCCATAGACGCGCTTGAGTGCCTCCGGCGTATCCATCGCCGCAATCACACCGTCATAGAGAAACGCGACCGTATCGCTCAGCGCATCCGCGAGCTCCATGCTATGCGTGGTAAGAAACACTGCGGCGCCGCGCTGCTTTTGCTCCAAGATCAGCTCGCGGATTCTTACCGCCGTCTTCGGGTCAAGGCCGCTGGTCGGTTCGTCCAAAAACAGATACTTCGGGCGGTTGATCAGCGCGCGCGCAAACGTCAGCCTCTGCTTCATTCCCTTTGAATAGTGAGAAATGCGCTTGTTCGCATCCTCGCGCAAGCCGACGCGCTCCAACAGCTCCATCGGAGAAAGCGTGGGCACGGAGAAGAGCGCGGCGTAATACTTTAAATTTTCCAATCCGGTCAAGGATGTGTATAGATTGCTCTGTTCAAACGAAACGCCGATTTGGTTAAAAAAACCGGTGTTGAGTCCGCGAACGGATTTGCCGTCGTACAGCACCTCTCCCTGTTGGATGGGCAAAAGCCCCGTCATGATGTTTTGAATCGTGGATTTCCCCGCGCCGGAAGGGCCGAGAAAGCCGAATATGCTGCCGCCCTCGACCGAAAACGAAATGTCCGACACGGCAAACTTTCCCTTGCCTTCATAATCGTGAAACACATGGCTGACCTGAATCATATATCGCCCTCCTTGACCACTTGGTCAAATCAAGCATAACACGTCTTGACCGTCTGGTCAATATGGAGGAAGCATTTTTGTACCGAATACGCGCGCAACAAAAAAAGGCCTCGCGGCCTTTTTGTTTGCGTTGTTTGATCGCGTTACTTCACGTGCGCCCGCACGGTATTCCTGATCGCCTTCACGCTCTCGCTGACGGCGCCGAGGATGACCAACACGCAGAACACGATGATTACCACATTGACCCCATTCAGATGCGGAATCATTTGAAACACTTCCGAAACCTCCGAATTCACAAGAAAGTTGTGAAACTCCGTGCTCAGAATATTCGGCTGATTGACAACATACAGCGTTATCGCCATGTCGATGAGCGACTTTGCTACCACAGCGACGCAGACGAACACAGACCAGCGGCGGTCTTTGATCTTCGCGATGCCCTGCACGATCGCAAGTACCATCGAAACGAGAATGAACGGCACCAGCATATTCAAAAAGCTCTGGCTGAAGATGTTGTAAAACACCATGTCGCCCTGCGCAAACACCATCATAAACGGCAGCTGACCGGAGCAGTAGAGCAGCCCGAGGATCGAAAACAGAATCGAGATCACCAGCTCCGCAATCCCCTCCGAAAGCGGAATGGCGGCCTTGGGATTCTGCACCTCAGGCAGGTCTTCTACCCGCCAGCCGTGCTCGCCCATCTTTGGCTTCTTCTCGCCGCTGTGCTCGGCGATGACGAAACCGATCGTCGTCCAGACCAGCGCCTGGAACGCGGCGGAAACGCCCATGCTCACGCCTTTGGACAGAACTCCGCTGATGACAAACGGGATGTTCGTCGCGCTGGTCTTTGCCGCATCAAACGCGCCGACCGCAAAGCCGATGAGCATCACGATCACGCCCACGAGCGGAAGAATCCACTTCAGCGCGCGCACATACTCATCAAAATACGCGGGCGAAATCAGATAGCGTGGGTGCGATCGGTATTGCTCCGCCAGCGACGCGGGCGAACCCAGCTCATACAACACCTTTTTGACCGCCTCATCGTTCGCGTTCTCCGGCAGCATGTCGTAGATATTCGCGCGGAGTTCCTTTTTCACATCCTCGCGATCCTTTTCGGGCAGGCGGCGTGCAACGTCGTATACATACCGCTCGATCAAATTCTTATTTGTCTGTTCCATCGTTCTCTCCCTCTCCGCAGATGGCCTCGATGCTCCTCTGCATGTTCCCCCATTCTTTCATCAGCTGTTTCAGCACCTCTTTGCCTCTTAAGCTGACGGTATAATACTTTCTCGGTCTGCTCTCGCTCGTGTCCCAGTCGCTGGTGAGTAACTCCTGACTTTCCAGTCGCCTCAGCAGCGGATAGAGCGTATTTGCCTCGATATCGATATTCTGCCCCTGCAACGTTTGCAGTAGCGCGTAGCCATATCTCGGCTCCCGAAGGCTTCCCAGCACGGCGAGCGTCAGGCTCCCGCGGCGAAGCTCGGTCAAGAGATTTTGCATTGTGTCAAATTCCGGCATTGGTATCACCTCAAGCGCATTATACTGTGCGTCGCACATCATTGTCAATATCACTTTAATACTATTTTCGCATTATATTATAATCCCCGTTGTTGCAAAAAAGAGGCGGAAAATCGCCTCTTCCAAAATCATCTCTTGATGAAATCTAATTCAGGTTATTCTTACGATCCCATCATCGAGACCGCGCCGCCGTCGGTTGCGCAGAACGGCATCGTGAAATACTGCACTTCTCCGCCCGGATACACTTCTCGAAAGAGGATGTCCCAGGTCGGAATCAGCAGCGCGATGTCCTCATAGACTTCCGGAAACGGCTGGCCGGTCAGCTTGTCCGAAAAACCGATCAACGTCGAGCCAAGACGAATGCCGTAAATCTCAATCTGCAAATCGCTCGATGCATCACCATAGAGGCGAGCAATGCGCTCTTCGCCTAGCTTGAGCGCTTCGTCCGCGCTGATGATCGACTCGACCGGATACGTTTTTTCGCTCGGTTGATATTGCCTTTCGCAATCAAACAGCGCTACTCCGCTCTCATCGACATAGGCTGCTATCCCTCCGCCATATACGCTCCAATAGGAAAGCCTGTCGTTCTTGTTATGGGAGCGACTGAAGCCGTAGTGTACGGTTAGGCCCTCGTTCGTCAGCCCATAGGTAATCAGCCATCCGCGCGAAAGCACATTGTCGGTATTCATTTCGTCAAAGATACAAGCCCGCTGCGCGCTGTTCGTCTGCACGCCCTGCAAGTCCAGATCATACAATACCTGATTCGCCTGTGCTTGCGCCGACTCCTGTGTTAAAGCGATCGGTTCACGGATGATGTCGCCAAACTCTTGATCCATCT
>JAQVML010000181.1 GCA_028703645.1 Eubacteriales bacterium | reverse complement strand
AAAGAAAAGGGTAACAATCCTGCGCATAAAAGTCAACCGAAACCGTTGCGCAAAGCAGGCGGGCGGCTTGCATTTTCCACCGTCGATGGGTATGATAGATGCAGTGTATTTGCGCTTCTCGCGCGTGCAATGGAGGCATATAAGATGTACAAAACCTTGATCGACCAGCATTTTGACGAACAGCTTTCCGCGCTCGGAAAGCTTATCTCGTTTCCGAGCGTTTCCCAGGGCGAGCCGGAAGAAGGCATGCCGCTTGGCAGAAATATCCACAACGCGCTGACCTATACCCTCGACCTCGCGCGTGAAATGGGCTTCTCCGCCCGCTCACTCGACGGCTACTGCGGCGTGATCGACTATGGCGAAGGCGACGAGATGCTCATGATCATGGCGCATCTGGACGTCGTGCCCACAGGCAACGGCTGGACGAGCGATCCCTTTACCCTCACGCAGAAGGACGGTCGCCTGATCGGCCGCGGCGTGATGGACGACAAAGGCCCAGCGATCTCCTCGCTCTTTGCCCTCCGCGCAATCAAAGAGGCGGACATTCCGCTCAAGCGCCGCGTTCGCATCTTTTTAGGTTGCGACGAAGAGCGCGGCTGGAGTTGCGTCGCCCGTTACAAACAGACCGAGCCAAACCCCACGCTGGCCTTCACGCCGGATGGGCAGTATCCCGTGATCAATTCCGAAAAAAACATCGGTCAAACGACCTATACGAAGAAACTCACCGCTAGCGAGGTGCGCATCTCCTGCGGCACCGCGCCGAATGTTATCCCCGGCGAAGCGGTGGCGTATCTTCCCTTTACGCCCGAACCCGTGGACGCCAAGCACGGCATGCTGCTTTCCGGCAACGAAGGCGAACTCCGCGCGGTCGGCCGCGCGGGCCACGCCTCCACCCCGCAGGACGCGCAGAACGCGCTATTGGCGCTGCTCGACGCGTTAAAAGAGCAGCCGTTGAACGCGGAAGACCTCGCAACCGCGTCGTCCCTTGCCGCGCTGCTTGCGTTTGACCAGCATGGCGAAGCTTTCGGCCTCGATGTCACGGACGATTCCGGCAGGCTGACGCTCTCGCCCAACATGATCGAGTGGACGGAGGATTCCGTCTCCATCACGCTGGACTGCCGCTTCCCCTTCAGCGTTTCGCCGGAGCAGTTGCTCGCAGCACAAGACGAGAAGTTCGCGCAGATCGGTTTTACGCGCACCTATGACCACATCTCCAAAGGGCACTATATCGATCCCAATTGCGAGCTGGTCAACACCCTGCTCGATATCTATAGCGAAGCCACTGGAAAGAAGGCAAAGCCGCTCTCCATCGGTGGAGGCACCTATGCCCGCTCGTTTGACAACGCGGTCGCGTTCGGCGTGGAGCCGGAGGGCGAGACCGCGCAGGCGCACATGCCGGACGAATCCTGCCCGGTCGAGAGCGTCCGCTTCGATACGAAGCTCATCGCCGAGGCGATCAAGCGTCTGGCGGGGAAATAACCTTTCTTACTCCAATAAAAAAGAGGCGTGAGCCTCTTTTTTGATTGCAGTCGATTTAAATTGCTCTTTCGTAGATCGTCTTGGCGTCGGCTTCGTAGATTTTCTTGAGTCCGCCGACGGGACGATCGCTACCGTCCGGCGCGTGCGTAACCACCCGCGCCATGTCCGCAATCTGCGCGGAATCGACGCCGAGCTTGACGAGCCTGCTGGGCAGCCCCAGCCGCGAATAAAATGTTTCCAACGCGGAGATTCCGCTCTCGATCGTGGCGGCGACCGCTTTCGGCTGATCCTCCTGCCCCATGATGCGCACGGAGAAATCGTAGAATCGCTTGGGATTCACGCGCCAAACATAGCGCATCCAGGCGGGGGTCAGCACCGCAAGCCCCGCGCCGTGGGTCACGCCAAAGCGCGCGGTCAGCTCGTGACCCAGCTTATGGCAGGCCCAGTCCTGCTCACGGCCTACGCCCAGCATATTGTTGTGCGCAATCGTGCCGGAGAGCGCGACCTGACACCAAGAATCGTAATCTGTCGGGTCTTTAACCACCTTTTCGCCAAAGGTGATCAGGGTTCTGAGCGTCGCCTCACTCAGCGCATCCGAAAGCTCCGTGTGTTCGGTGTTCGAAAAATACCGCTCGAAGATATGGCTCATCATGTCCGCAACGCCGGACGCAATCTGAAACTTCGGAATGCTCTCAAACAGGGTCGGATCGATTACGGAGAGTATAGGCCGATTCCATTCGCGATTGTAACCGCACTTCTTCTTCGTTTTATAATTGCTCAAAACGGTGCTGTTGCTAGCCTCCGATCCCGCGGCGGGGAAGGTCAACAAGCACGCGACGGGATAAGCGCCCGCGGTCTCAAGCTGTTTTTCGTACACATCCCAGATATCGAGATCGGGGTTACGAAGGCCCAGCGCGATGCCCTTACCGGAGTCGATGACGGAACCGCCGCCAACGCAGAGAATCAGCTCCACCTTCTCTTTTTTCGCGAGCGCGATGCCTTCGCGCACCAACTCGACATCGGGATTCGGAATCACGCCGCCGAGGGTTACATACGAAACGCCCGATGCGGTCAACGAGTCGGTCACGCGCTTGAGCAGCCCGTTCTTTACCACGCGGTCGCTTCCGTAATGCACAAGTACTTTTTTTGCCAGCGGCGCAATCTGGGCGCCGATCTGATCCGCCGTGCCACGGCCTACAATAAGTCGCGTCGGAGAGTAAAATTCAAAATTTAACATGTTTCAGTTTTCTCGCTCCTAAAATGATCTGTATCGTCCGCTTGAAGTGGACATTCCACGCTGTTTCTGCCCTGTTCCGTTCATCAACCCCGCATGGAATGCAACACTATTATAGCAGTATGCCGAGCCATTCGCCATAGATTCCACAATACCGTTTGTGGAGTTCTTGCAAACGATTTTTGTTATTGTTATACTGTAATAAATTACTAGTTTGAATCGTGGAGGGAATCTATGGAGAAGAAATCCGTGTCTGACGCAGCGAAAGCGGAAGCCGCAAAGCGCGCCGCCGCCGCGAAAAAGGCAGCGCAGTCAAAAGGGTCTGTCAGCAAGTCTGCTCCCGTCAAAACCGCGCCGAAAAAAGCGCCGGTCAAGGCAGTGAAAGCGGATGAAGCAGAAGATGCCGTAGAACAGGCGATCGACGAAGCCCCCGCCTCCGGCGGCAAAGGTTCCGTCAAGGGTTTGCGCATTGGCGCAATCATTCTCTGGGTGCTCGCGCTTGCGGCGGAAGTTGGCGCGTTCTTTGCGTTTAGCTACGCCATGCGCAATCAAGCGTTGACGCTTGCGGATCTCGAAATGCAGCTTTTGGTCGGTGCGCTGGTTCTCGACGCGATCTTCTGCATCATCGCGGCGCAGCTCTGGAAGAAGGCAAACCGCATTCGCCCGAATCTTTCGGACAGCAAGCTTGTTCGCACGCTCTGGCATCAGTTGGGCGTGATCATGGTGCTGGTCTGCTTCCTGCCAATCGGTATTTTCCTTCTCGCGAAATCCGACAAGCTCAACAAGAAGACCAAGACGATTTTAATCGCGCTCCTCGCGGCGCTGTTCCTTGGCGCAGGCGCGGCCTCGGTCGATTATCATCAGCCGACCGAAGCGCAGGTGCAGCAGATGCAGGAAGAAGCGCAGGCGGAAGCCGTCGGCGAGGTCTACTGGACCAAGTTTGGCAAGAGCTACCACTTTGACCGCAACTGCCCGTACATCAAAGACAAGACGCCGGCATCCGAAGGCGGCACGCTGTATGCGGGCTCGCTGGACGACGCGTTTGCGGCGAACCGCTGGGACCCCTGCGACACATGCGCGGGCGGCGCACAGGCGAAACTTGACGAAGCGGCAGGCGACACCACAACCACAGACACCACGGCGGAACAACCTGCAGGTTGAGGCCACGAACGCAACAAAAAAGGAACTGCGCGCGCAGTTCCTTTTTTCGCGCAATCTCGTTATGCCAAATCCTCCAGCGAAATAATCTCACAACCCTTGCTCTCGTAATAGCGCAGCATTTCGTCAATCTTG
This sequence comes from Eubacteriales bacterium, assembly GCA_028703645.1. Taxonomy (GTDB): domain Bacteria; phylum Bacillota; class Clostridia; order Christensenellales; family CAG-138; genus UBA7703. The sequence continues at coordinate 539 of JAQVML010000181.1, read as the reverse complement.
CGCTTGTCGTAGCTCGTGATGCAGTCCTTCAGCACATGCACGGTGTAGTTCTTCAGCCGCATGTTGTAGCTGGTCGCTTTCACGCAGGCGACGGCATCCGCTCCCGCGAGATAGAACTCATCGATCTCGTTTGCGCGGATAAACTCCGCAAAGACTTCACTCGTCAGCGCGTTTCCCTTGCTCTTGGTGAAACTGTTGCCGGACACGATGTTCAGTTCCGGAACCAGCTCAAATCCGCGAGTATTTGGTTTAAACGTACGCGTGCCGCCGGAGAGGTTCTCGTGCCGGATGTAGACGACGTGGATGTCGTGCGCCATCGCCCAATCGATCGCGCGATTGACGGAGTCGATGATCTCCTTGTAGTTTTTCGTGATGTCGTTTTGAAGATCGATGATGACCAAAGCCTTGTTTTGCATGCTATCTTCTCCTAACGGGTGGATTGTTTGTTTACGCTTAGTATAGCAAGCTATCGTTGACATCCTTATGGCAACAATTTGTGTTAAGATTAAGAAAAATCCGAAGGGCGGTAACCGTATGAA
>JAQVML010000180.1 GCA_028703645.1 Eubacteriales bacterium | reverse complement strand
AAAAGGGCATCAACAAAGTGGTTCGCGCGATGATCGTTGGCATTCCAAACGTCGGCAAGAGTACGCTGATCAACCGCATTGCGGGGCAAAACCGCGCGGAGGTGGGCGACAAGCCCGGCGTGACGCGCGGCAAACAATGGGTGAAGGTAACGCCTTATCTGGAACTGATGGATACGCCGGGCATGCTCTGGCCCAAGCTGGAGGATCAAGAACTCGCCAAGCACCTCGCGTTCTTAGGCTCCATCAAGGATGAAGTCATGGACAGCGAAGAGCTGGCGCTCGATCTGCTCGCGCAATTGCAGTCGGTTTCGCCCGCGCAACTCAACGAGCGGTATAGCAAACTCACGCCGGAGACGGCGAAGGAAGACCTGCTCAAGGCGGTTTGCCTCAGCCGCGGGTTCCTGCTGCGCGGAGGCGAACTGGATAGCGAGCGCGCCTCACATGTTGTATTGGACGAGTTTCGCGCGGGAAAAGGCGCGCGGGTCACGCTGGAACAGCCGGAGGCGGCGAAATGACGCGCATCCCGGAGGCAGAGCGGCTCGCGATTCTCGCGATGCCGGATCGCGCGTTTTGGGAACAGAGCGGCGTTGTACTCGCGGGCATGGACGAGGTCGGTAGAGGGCCGCTGGCGGGGCCGGTCGTCGTCTGCTGCGCCGCGATGCCGAGCGAGCCACTGATTTCGTATGTTAACGATTCCAAGAAGGTCAGCGAAAAGCGCAGGGAAGCGCTCTATCCGCTGCTGACCGAAACCGCGCTGGGGTATGCCACGGCGTGGATATATCCCGACGTGATCGACGAGATCAATATTCTAGAGGCGACCAAGCGCGCCTTTGCGGAGGCGTTTGCAAAGATGCCGATTCCGGTGACGGATGTGCTGATCGACGCGCTCACGGGCCTCAATATTGCAGCGCGTCAGCATCCGCTGATCCATGGCGACGCGCTGAGCTACAGCATCGCTTGCGCCTCCATCATTGCAAAAGTACAGCGAGATCGCTACATGATCGAGCAAGACGCGCTCTATCCCGAATACGGCTTTGCCAGAAACAAAGGCTACGGTTCGGCGGAGCACATTGCGGCCATTCGGAAATTCGGCCCATGCCCGATTCACCGCAGAGGGTTTATCCGGAGCTACGTATGAGCACAACTTCTGTGGGCAGAGGCGGCGAAACGCGCGCGAAAGAATATCTGGAGGCGAAGGGCTATCAAACCCTGCGCCAGAATTATCGTAGCGGGCCGCGCGAGATCGACCTGATCATGCAAGATGGCGAAGTGATTGTCTTTGTTGAGGTAAAGGCGAGAACCAAAACCCGATTTGGCACCCCGGCGGAGTTCGTGACCGCATCCAAACGGAGACTCCTGACCCTCGCCGCCGAGCAGTTTTTAATAGAAGAAAATCGGCTCGACGTGCCTGCCCGGTTCGACGTGGTGGAAGTGTATCTGCTTAGCGGAACCGTGCGTCACATCGAAAACGCGTTTGACGCGACCCGCTGAAATCGAAAACCAATATTGACACAAAAATGACAAGCTCAAGCCGCATCCACGCGGTTGAGCTTTTTTTGGTTTGTGGTATACTGTTTGGGAATTCATAGACCCTAGATAAGGATGGGAAAGGATACGTTTGTGCGTAAACTGCTGACAATCCTGCTTTTTGTATGCCTGCTGAGCGTGCCCGCGCTGGCGCTTGCCGAAAATGCGGATCAAATCACGGGCGACGAACTGCTGTATAATGGAGATTTTTCTCTGCAAGCCGAGAGCGCACCCCTGCCTGCGGGCTGGGAACTCAGCGCGTATCAAAACGACGCGGCGGGCGTGAGCGCCTCGGTTGCGAGCGAGGACGGAACCGACCAGATCGTTTTGACGAACAATGTTGCAAACGATTCTCGCGTTACGCAGGAGGTCGACGTATTCCCCAACACGATCTATCGCCTGAGTGCGGAGATTCGAACGAGCGACGTCCAGTATGGTACCGGCGCAAATCTTTCGATCGATAATTATCCCATTGATGGAACGTTCTGCTATTCGGAGAATCTATTCGGTTCCGATGCGTGGCGAAGCGTTTCGCTCTATTTCCGTACGGGCGCGGAGCAGACGAAGGTCTGCGTTGCCCTGCGCCTTGGCGGCTATGGCACAACCGCGGTCGGTACGGCGGAATTTCGCAATGTTTCGATGGTAGAATGCGTCTCAACCGACGCGGAAATCGTCAACCTCGCGACCGAGAACGGCACGGTCTCCAGCCAAACGGACGCAAGCACGGCGGAGGTCGCAAAGAAGACGGCGAACGATCCGCTGTATCTGGCGATTGCGTTTACGCTGGTGCTCGCGGTTGCAATTGTCTGGTTCTATCGTTACAAGCTTCGCTACGCCTCCCGCACGCTGGAGACGGTGGAACGTCCGCGCCTGATCCTGATGGCGATTTTGCTCGGCGCGTTTGCGCTGCGCGTGGTTCTCTCCATCATCTTCTACGGGCATCCGACGGATATCAATTGCTTCATGGCGTGGGGCAATATGGTGGTAGAACTCAAGCCGTACAACTTCTATACCAGCGGCGCGTTTGCGGACTATCCGCCGGGATACATGTATATCTGCGGCGCGATTGCCGGCCTGTGTAAACTGCTTGGCATTCCGTATGGATCGGACGGGATGGCGCTGCTCTTTAAAATGCCGTCCACCATTGCCGATCTTTTGACGGCGTATTTACTGTATCGGCTTGCGAAAAACCAGAAACTTGGCGAAAAAAGCGCGCTGATCCTCGCGGGCATCTACGCCTTTACGCCGACGCTGATGTTCGTTTCCGGCGCGTGGGGTCAGATCGACTCCGCTCTTGCGCTGCTCATTGCGCTCGTGATTCTGCTGCTGCAAAAGGACAAGCGCATTCTGGCGGGCGCGGTATACGGTCTCGCGATCCTGATGAAACCGCAGGCGCTGATGTTCGGGCCGATTCTCGCGGTGGCATTTGTTCTGGATATTATCGATGATCGGGAGCAGTGGGCCAAGAAACTCTGGCAGACCGCTCTTGCGGTGGCTGCCGCGCTGGCGGTGATCTTCGCGCTTGCGCTGCCGTTTCAGGGGAGCCAGGGCCCGCTTTGGCTGATTGAAAAATATAGCTCCACGGCGACTTCCTACCACTATGTCTCCATCGAGGCGTTTAACTTCGGCTCCCTGTTTGGCTGGAATTGGAAGACGGCGGACACGCTGATTCTGTGGATGCCTTACTATAAATTTGGGATGGGCATGATCATTCTCTCCGTGCTGTTCTCTTCGGCGCTGTATTATTTCGGCAGAAAAAAGAGCCATGGGGCGCTATTCCTCTCCGCGGGGCTTGCGGTGCTGTTGATCTTTACCTTCGGACACTATATGCACGAGCGCTACATGCTGCCCGCGCTGCTGCTGATCCTGATTGCGTATCTATATTATGGGGATCGTCGTCTACTCGCTGTTTTCGGCGGGCTCACCATCACCTCGTTTTTAAACGCGACCTGCGCTTACTATGTCGTCAACCATCAGGACGCGCGCGGAACGGTCTATAACGTGATTACGTTCATCGGCTCTCTCGCGACGGTGCTGCTTGCGATCTATCTGAGCTTTGTCGCGTTCCAAATTTTGGTAAAAGGGAAAATTCCGGAGCCGCTCTTGCAGGAAAAGATGCCGCAAAAGAAGCTGCCGCGCCGCATCTCCCTGTTGCCGGGCGAGCCGACGGACAACAAGCTGCACTACTCCAAGCGCGATATCCTCTTTGTGCTGGGCATCACGCTGGTCTACGGCGTGGTCGCGCTCACCAACCTCGGCTCGACGAAAGCGCCGCAGACGTATTGGTACAGCAACCAGGCTGGCGAGAGCATTACGGTGAAGTTCAACGCGGTGGAGCACGTCTCCGCCTACAGCATCTACGGCAATATCGACAACGACGGCACGCTCTTGATCTCCACGCCGGATGGGCACGAGGAGACCTTCTCGCAAAAATATGACGATATGTTCCGCTGGAAAAAGGTCACGACGGAGTTCGTGACCGATACCGTGACGCTGTCGCTCTATTCCGGCTCGCTGAAACTCAACGAAATCGCGTTTTACGATCTCGCCGGGGAGCAGATTCCGCTGACGATCATCGGGGCTAGGGGAACGCAGGGCAACCTCGCTGACGAGCAGGACACCGTAGCGGAGCCGAGCTATTACACCGGAATGTATTTTGACGAGCTGTATCATGCGCGCACGGCTTATGAAAACCTGCATAACCTGACGCCTTACGAAAACTCGCATCCGCCGCTGGGCAAGTTGCTCATCATGCTCGGCGTTTGGGCGTTTGGCATGACGCCGTTTGGCTGGCGCGTCGTCGGCGCGCTGTTCGGTATATGCATGCTGCCGGTTCTCTACGCCTTTGGTAAACGACTCTTCAAAAACTCCAACTACGCGCTGGTGCTGACCACGCTGTTTGCGTTTGACTTCATGCATTTTACGCAGACGCGCATTGCCACCATAGACGTCTATTCCGTGTTTTTCATCCTGCTGATGTATTATTATATGTATCAGTACATCACGATGAATTTCTTTGTC
>JAQVML010000179.1 GCA_028703645.1 Eubacteriales bacterium | reverse complement strand
TCGAAGAAACTTGGAATTCACCAGCGAGATGGCAAACGCCATCAGCGAACCCAGCACGACCGTCATCGCCGTTGAAAGCAGCGTGATGACGATGTTGTTCCAAAGTCCCTCGCCAAAGCGCAGAACGGTGATGACCTTATCATATGCCGCGAGCGTAAACGTCCTGGGGTCGAAGGTTAAAAAGTTCCGCTGGATCGCCGCAATCGGCTTAAAGGAGTTGAGCAGCGCAAGTATGATGGGAAACAACACAAACGCCGTAAACAGCCCCAGAAAGACGACGGAGACGATATGTTTGTTTTGCCAGGAGAGCGAGCGTTCCCTTTTCTGCCGCGAAGGCTTATCCGCTGCTTCGGTTTCGGAGCGCAAACGCGCATCTTTGTTTTTCATGCGTTTCCAATCTCCTTTTTCAGCAGAATTTTGAGCTCGATAAACGCGAGTATCACGGCAAACACACCCAATAGAACCGAGATCGCAATCGCTTTGCCGTATTGATGGTTGTTAAAGTATGTCGTGTAAGACCAGAGCGCGAGCGTGGTTCCATATCGTCCCGGCCCACCACCGCCCGTCATGGATGCAGGCACCGCGAAGGCCGACAGGCTCTCTACCGTCAATAAAACCGTATTGATCGTAATCGACGGCGCCAGAAACGGCAGCGTCACATGCACAAACTCCTGCCATCTATTCGCGCCCTCAATTGCGGAAACTTCGTAATAGGACATGGGAATGCTCATCATCCCCGCGTGATAGATGATCGAATAATAGCCGGAGATGAGCCAGATCAGCGCGACGGAGATCGAAGGGATGATCAGCGCGGGAATGCCCAGCCACTGTGGCAGTAAATCCGGCGGAACTCCGATCCATTCTAAAAAATGATTGACCGGGCCGTTGTTATAGCTGAAGATAATTCGCCAGAGAAACCCGACCACAACCATGGAAAGAAGCTGCGGAAAATAGATCGCGGTCTTGACGAAATTGCCGTATTTCCGGTTGACGTTGGTGATCATCACACCGAGCAAAATCGCGAGGATGTTGCCGCCCAGCACGTAGGTCAAAATCAGTTTGAGCGTGTTGGTGCAGACTAGCCAGAAGTCGCGGTCGTTGAACATCGTCTTAAAATTCGCAAACCCGATAAAGTTCGGCACATCGCTCGCGGTGTTATAGTCCGTAAACGCATATCCGACATTCATGAAAAACGGAACGATGATGAAGAGCGCGATCATCACAATTCCGGGCAACGCCATCATTGCCCCGGTCCATTTCCAAATATCCTTGTAGTAGCGAACGCTGCGCTTTTTTTTCATATTGTATTCCCTTTTGCTTTTTTCGCGGGCAAGGAGGAAAGAGCGCGATCGCACCTCGCTCTTCCCTCCGGTTGCTCGAAACGTGTCAGTTGTTTCTGGACTCGTTCGAAATCAGGTCATCACGAGCGGAACTGAGCGATTCCCACATCGAAGTATTCCGCGCGCTTTGGCCGACTGCGAAGCAGAGGAAACGCCTTATTTATTCAACGTGGCAAGATACTCCTGCTGTGCCGGGTTGAGATAATCGCCGATTTGGCTCGGCTCCGCGCTTCCGAGAATGACGGCCTGCACAAACTGCTTGACCTGCTCATAGACGATCGCGGTAAACGCCTGCTGCGGCTCCAGGCTCTTGATGGTCAGCGCGTTGCTGGCGTCCCACGCCGACTTGAGCTTTTCGTTGACAATCGCGTTGGGCATATCTGCCGCTGAATCGATCCACGGCGGAATCGTGCCGCTCATGTTTTGATAGACATAGGCGTTGTCAAACGTGACATAGTTAAAGAACTTCGTCGCGAGGTCTACATTGTTGTTACTGTTCTTGCCCATCGCGTAGCCATCGCCCGCGATCACGATGCCAACCTGCGCTTCGCCCGGTTCGTTCCAAGGAACGGTCGTGATGCCGATGTTCGCGCCGCCGTCCACGAGGATGTTGCCGGTCTGGTAAGAACCCTGAATCGTCATGGCGACTTCACCCGCGCTCACGGCGCGCATGCACTCGTAGAGGTCCGCAGACTCATATCCCCTCTGGAAATAACCCGCGTCGCGCAAAACGACCGTCTTATCGAGGATGGACTGCCATTCCGGCGTGGAGAAATCATATTCGCCGTCGCGTGCCTTGGTGTTCCAGCTCGGATCAAAGCCGCTGGCTACGATTTCTTGCGCGATGCCAAAGCTGACGAAGCTGTGGCCGAGGTTATTCGGGCTTGCTCCCGCAACCGCCAGCGGTTGGAATCCCGCATCCTTGAGCTTCTGGCAGCAATCGAGAAACTCCTGCCAGTTGGTGGGCACGCTCTTGACGCCGGCCTGCTCAAACTGATCGATATTGTAAAATAGCAGTTCGGTTTCAACGCCGTTGGCAACCGCAAAGTGAACGCCCGTGCTGGAGGTATACATCTGCTTGAGCACATCCAGCTGTGCATTCCAGCCCGGTGTGCCGGAAACATCCAGGAAATATCCTTTATCCGCCAGCGTCGCAAACCAGTCCGTGCAGCCGATGCCGAGCACGTCCGGCAGTTCACCCGCGGCAATAAGCGGCTCAATCGTCACTTCATAGCTGCTCGCGTCCTCGAGAGCCACGTTGAGCTTGACATCCGGATAGTCCTTGTTGAACATCTTTGTCCACTCGGTGACCGAATCGGGCGCGATGTCCGCCGCGAGCGCCACGTTTAGCTCGCCGGAGACCGATGCCGCTGCGGCAGCATCTGCCGTCGTGGCAGTGTCCGTCACCGCCGCCGTGTCGGAGACCGTTGCAGCAGGTGCAGGTTGCTGACAGCCTGTGAGGGTCATCAGCATCAGACAGAGAACCAAACCAATTGCCAGAACTTTCTTCATGTAATCTTCCTCCTTCAATGTTTCTTCCTAACCAAAAAACGAGCGATGCGGCAGCCTTTTTGTTTGGATGATTGACGCTAAGGATCTGCGAACACCGTTCATTGGTTTTCTGCGCCGTACCACAGCGGTGTTTGATACAGCTGTGGCAGATGATCCGTTTTGATTCTTTTTTTCTGTGATTCACGAGTAAAATATATGCGCGTCATTGCGCGTTGTCAGACAGGATTCGGCCTCGAATGCTTGGTTCATTCTTGCGGACGCTGTTTGCGGTCTCTGCGACCGGCGCCATTGCTCCGAATAAGGGATAGGATTTCGAATGCGTTTTGTTCTGGTTTCAGTGTAAACGAGAATCCGCGTCGTGTCTTATCCGTAATCTAGATGTTTTTCCAGTTTTTTTAGGTATATCGCATTTGTTCGGATCATTTCGTGCGGAATCATGATTGCTTTTACCGTCTCATTCTGTATAATTTAGATTGTGCGTGAAATCGCGCATCCAAATCATTCGGGAGATAATCGCAATGAAAGCAGTATTGAGCGCATCCGGCGCGGAACAGATTGGCCAGTTTATCTGCGAGGTAACGGTGGATACCCAGGCGCCAAGTCTGGATAGCGACACTTTTTTTACCACGATGGACGATTATGTGCCCGGGCGCAACCTGCTCGTCCACTCCTCCGCTTCCACAAACAGTCAGGAACGGAAAGCCAACTTCATCACGGAGTTTCACGCGCCAACACGGGACGAAATCCCCTCCCGCTGGCAAAAATATCTGCCCGTTCCCCTGTGCTTTCACATGCATGACTACTGCCAGTTGACCAAGGTGGAAGAGGGCCGCATCCTCTATATCATCAACAACACGCAGGTGGAGATGGCGCGCGGGGATATCATCGTCATCAACCCCAACACCATCCACTCCTGGCTGGCTGTTGAGCAAACGCGCTGCGCCAGCATCGGCTTCTATCCATCCAAACTGCGACTAAACGATTATTGCAGGTCGCACGAAAGCTCTTTTGAGCTGCTGTACAGCATGCAGTATCCCAGCATGCATATCTCGTACCAGTCTCCCTATTATGTCGGAATCGATCGCTGCATCAACAGCATTTTGATGGAAAACAGTATAAAGCCTCCCGCCTACAGCGAAATGATGCATAACTACATCGTCGAGCTTTCCTTTCTACTCTCCCGCGCGTGCTCCATCCTCTCGGACACGGCGAACACAACCCCGCGGCGTCCCGAAACGCTGCAAAAAGCGATGCTGTATATCAGCGAGCATCTGGATACAACGACCGGCCCGCAGGATGTCGCGACCTATGTACACATGAATCCCTGTTATTTTTCATACTATTTCAAAAAGCAGCTCGGTGTGCCTTGCTCAAAGTACATCGCAATCAAACGTCTCTCCACCGCGGCGGAGCTGCTCAAGTCGACCGATCTGTCCATCTCGGATATCGTGTTCAAGTGCGGCTTTCGCAGCGTGAGCAATTTTTACCAGCTTTTCAGTTCGCTTTATACCATCTCTCCCGGAAAATTTCGAAAGTTGCACCAGTAAACGCAAGCGAAAACCTCCTATCGTTTTGTCACACGATAGGAGGCTTCTTCTTTCATACAGTTTTCTCAGGGCTTCAGCCAACCGGGGTCTTGCCGTTTAACCCTTCCATAACACCCGGCGTGATGTGTTCAAACATGGAATCGTGCTTGC
>JAQVML010000178.1 GCA_028703645.1 Eubacteriales bacterium | reverse complement strand
TCGCAAATCTGTTCTCGATCCCCTCACGCGCGTCAACACGCTGGACAACACGCCCGCCGTGCTGCACATTCGCTTTGTGGAGGGGAATCGCATTTCGCTCACCGTCGCGCCGAAAGGCTTCGGCAGCGAGAACATGAGCCGCCTTGTCATGTTAGCCCCATCCGCCGGAATCGAAGGAATTTTGAACCACATTCTGACCACGGTCAAGGATGCGGGCGCTTCCGCATGCCCGCCGGTCGTGGTCGGCGTCGGCATCGGCGGCACGATGGAATCCTGCGCGTTGCTCGCTAAACGACAACTGCTGCGTCCTCTGGGCGAACCTGCTGCTCGCGAGGACGTCGCCGCCATCGAGCGGGAGGCGATCTCCCGCATCAACACAAGCGGTATCGGCCCGATGGGCCTTGGCGGAGCCGTCACCGCGCTTGCGGTTCATGCCGCAGTGGAACCCACGCATATCGCGGGGTTGCCGGTCGCGGTCAACATCCAATGCCACGCCTGCCGCCACGCGAGCTGTGAGGTGTAAGCAGATGGAATATCGCATGCAAGCCCCGCTGGAAGCGAAAGATTTGGAAATCCTGCGCGCCGGAGACGTGGTATACTGTTCCGGTGTGATCTATACGGCAAGAGACGCCGCGCACGCAAGGTTTGACGCGCTGTTGAAACAAGGCGAGCCGCTGCCCGTGCCCAAAGGCGCGTGCATCTACTATTGCGGCCCCTGCCCCGCCGCGCCCGGCGAAGTCATCGGCCCCTGCGGGCCAACCACCAGCAAGCGTATGGACGCGTATACGCCCGCGTTGATTGACTACGGTATCGTTCAGTTCATCGGCAAAGGCGCGAGGTCTTCCGCCGTCAACGCGGCGATGAAAGGCCGCGCGGTGCATTTTGCGGCGACCGGCGGCGCGGGCATGCTCTACGCCACGCGGATTACCGCCTGCGAGCTTGTCGATTTTGCCGATCTCGGCGCGGAGGCGGTCTACCGCTTGGAGGTTCGGGATTTTCCCGTCGTGGTCACGTTTGATCTATTGGGCAACGACGTTTACGCCCGCGTAAACAGCAAGTAGTTTGATTACGGCAAGCAGGCAACTGCAAGCCGTCATAATACAGGTTTCAAATTGGAAAGGAGCGGTAGAAATGAACTGTGCAATCGTAGGAATCAACTGGGGTGACGAAGGAAAAGGCCGCATGGTAGACCTGATCGCCGCGGATTACGACGTCGTTGTGCGCTATCAGGGCGGCAACAATGCGGGCCACACCGTGGTCAACGAATATGGCAAATTTGCGCTGCATCTGTTGCCCAGCGGTATTTTCCGCAAGGGCGTGGTCAACGTGCTCGGCAACGGCGCGGTCATCGACCCGGAAAAACTGTTGGAAGAGATGGACGAACTGCGCAGCAAGGGCATTCCCATCACGCCGGAAAACCTCAAAGTCAGCGACCGCGCGCCGATCGTTTTCCCCTATCATCGCGATCAGGACGCGCTGGAAGAGGCACGCCTTGCCGACGCGAAATATGGCTCCACCAAACGCGGCATCGCGCCCGTGTATGGCGACAAATACATGAAGAAGACCATCATGCTCGGCGAGCTGTTTTATCCGGAGTATCTCAAAAAACGGCTTAGCGGCATTCTAGAGTGGAAAAACCTCACGCTCAAAAACGTATACGGCGGCAAGACCTACTCCCTCGACGAAATCTGGGAGTGGCTGATGACCTATGGCGAGAAGCTCAAGCCCTTTATCTGCGACACGGGCGCTTACCTGCGCAGCGTGGACGGCAAGAAAAACATTCTCTTCGAGGCGCAGCTCGGCGTGTTGCGCGATCTCGACTTCGGCATCTTCCCCTACACCTCCAGCTCCGCACCGCTGGCTGCCTATGCACCGATCGGCGCGGGCATGCCGGGCACCAAGATCGACAGCGTCGTCGGCGTGGTGAAAGCCTACTCCACCTGCGTGGGCGAAGGCCCGTTTACGGCGGAATGGTTCGGCGAAGAAGCCTCCCGCCTGCGCGAAGCGGGCGCGGAATATGGCGCGGCAACAGGCCGTCCCCGCAGAGTTGGGCCGATGGACATCGTCGCGACCCGCTACGGCGTCGCCATGCAGGGCGCAACCGAGGTGGCGCTCACCAAGATCGACATCCTCTCCTATATGGAGCAGATTCCGATCTGCGTGCAGTATGAGTTAAACGGCGTGAAGACGGACGATTTCCCCTTCCCCGCCGCGATTGGTGCGGCAAAGCCCGTGATCGAATACATGCCCGGCTGGATGAGCGACGTTTCCAAATGCCGCACGTTTGAAGAACTCCCCAAAGCCGCGCAGGACTATATCCTCTATATTGAAAAGAACATCGGCTGCCGGATTTCGAATATCTCCGTCGGCGCCGCGCGCGACGAGATTATCCGGAGGTAAGGCGCATGCGGGATCAATACGAAACCCCGCTGAACAGCCGCTATGCTTCGGACGAGATGCAGCGGTTGTTCTCGCCGGATAAACGCTATTCCACGTGGCGAAAGCTCTGGGTGAGCCTCGCCCGCGCGGAGCACGCGCTGGGTCTGCCCGTTTCACAAGAGCAGGTGGATGAATTAGCCGCACACACGGAAGACATCGACTACGACGTGGTTGCCCGGCGCGAGGCCGAAGTTCGGCACGACGTGATGGCGCATGTCTACGCCTACGGGCTCGTCTGCCCGAAGGCCGCCGGCATCATCCATTTGGGCGCGACCAGCTGCTATGTGACCGACAACGCGGATTTGATCATTTTGCGCGATGCGCTGTTGAGCATTCGCAACAGCATCTATGCGGTGCTCAAGCCACTCTCCGCGTTTGCCGCGCAGACAAAGGCGATCCCCACCGTCGGCTATACGCACTTTCAGAGTGCCCAGCCGGGCACCGTCGGGCGCAGAGCATGCCTCTGGCTTCAGGACCTCTGGCTGGACTTGGAGGAGTTGGAGGATGCGCTATCCGCGATTCGCTTCCTCGGCTGCCGGGGCGCTACCGGCACGGAGGCGAGCTTTGTCTCGCTCTTTGGCGGAGACACGCAAAAGATTGACGCGCTAAACGAGCGCATCGCCGCGGATTTCGGCTTTGATCGCTGCTATGACGTCAGCGGGCAGACGTATCCGCGCAAGCTCGACAGCAGAGTGCTGGGCGCGCTTTCCTCGATTGCGCAGAGCGCGTATAAGTTTGGCGACGACATGCGTCTGCTTCAGCACGACGGCATCCTCTCCGAGCCGTTTGAAACCAAGCAGATCGGCTCCTCCGCGATGGCCTACAAACAAAACCCCATGCGCAGCGAGCGCATCTGCTCTCTCTCCCGCTTCGTGATGGCGACGGCGCTGAATGCGCCGCTCACCGCGAGCACGCAGTGGCTGGAGCGCACGCTGGACGACTCCGCAAACCGCAGGCTATCGCTGCCGGAGGCGTTTCTCGCGACCGACGCGGTGCTTCGCCTCATGGCGAACATCTGCGGGGGCATCATCGTACACGAAAAGGCAAACGCAAAGATACTCAGCGACGCGCTACCGTTTCTCGCGACGGAGAACCTGCTCATGGCGGCGGTCAAGCGCGGCGGAGACCGCCAGACGCTGCACGAGATCATCCGCACGCACTCCCTCGCCGCCAAGGAACGGCTCTCTTCCGGCGAAGGCAACGACCTTGCCGAGCGGCTGGCCGGCGACCCCGCGTTTCCGCTAAGTCTGGAAGAGATTCAACAGGAGCTTGACCCCATGCGGCACATCGGCCGCTCAATCGAGCAGACGGAGCGCTTTCTTTCGCGGCATCCCGTGCCGGAAAGCAGACCGCTGCAAGAGATTATGGTTTAAACGATTCTCCACACACCGCCGGACAACCTCGGCGGTGTTTTTTTGCACGCTCGCCACAATTCGATTGTTATGATTCTTGCATTTTTGGTTCTATATTCGTATAATATAGCTGATTTCTAAAACAATTCTCTACAAAGAGGAAGTGAGCGTCGTATGAAAGCACTTCAACTGCTCGACATTGCCGTTGCGCCCGATCTCCATGAACTCACCAAGCACGGAACGCCTATTTTCCCCTGCGCGGGCTATGACGAAGACCCCGGCGAATACCTCGTTGGCAACATTCCCTGGCACTGGCACGAGGAGTTGGAGGTCATTCTCTCCGCAGAGGGAGACACGCTCGTGCTCTGTGGCGAAACCGAGTATCTGCTGCACGCAGGCGACGTGCTCTTTGTCAACAGCAACGTGCTGCATAAGCTCAAACGCGGGCAGCGAAACATGCCCTGCCGGATCAACAGCCTGCTGTTTATGCCGGAGCTCGTCTCAAGCTTTCCGCAGAGCATTATTCAGCAGCGCTACATCGCTCCGCTGATTCGCTGCGCCACGCCGACCGAGGTTTTGCTCAAAAACGACGTGCCCTGGCAAAAAGTGGCGATTCAGCGCTTTACCGAGGCGTTTGAGGCGTTTGTCAGCGACCGTTACGGGCATGAAATCCTCGTGCAAGTGGCGCTGATGCAGATGCTGCTCACCATATTGGAAAACATGCAGGATCGCGTTTGCGACACCGATCTCGTGCAAAACAAAGA
>JAQVML010000177.1 GCA_028703645.1 Eubacteriales bacterium | reverse complement strand
AAAGATGATTGATAGAATATCAATTCACATAATATAATGATGAAGATCATTTTGGAAAGGAGCGCCTAGGATGGGATATGACAGGCAGCAGGTCGCGGAAAAGCTGAATCGCTGGGAGCGCTTTCTAGATTCTTATCGTTTGCCGGAATGGGACGACTTGCCGCAGATTGATCTCTATCTGGATCAGGTGATTGCGCTCGTCAACCAATACTTGGGGTTCTTTGTCTACGATCCCACCGAAGAGAAGCTGCTCACGCCCTCTATGGTGAATAACTACGTCAAGCTGCGGCTCATTCCCGCGCCGGTGCGCAAAAAATATGGCAGGCGGCATATCGCACTGCTGTTGATGATCTGCACGTTTAAGCAGTCCGTCAGCATGGCGGCGATGTCCGAGATGCTCCCGCCGGACGACGAAGAGCTGATCCATCAAGAATACATTCGCTTTACCGCCTCCTACCAGCGCATTTCGCGCTATGTGGTGCAGCAGGCGAAAGCGAGCGCGGAACCGATCTATGACGAAACCAGCGACACCGGAACCGAAGTAAGCGATCTCGTGGTCGGCTCCGCCATTGCGGCGAGCTTTGCGCGCTTGCTCGCGGGCAAGCTCATTGCGCTGCACCAGCCACCCGAGCAGGACACGCTCAACGAGGTGTTTGATCGGGAATAGTTAAATTTGCGCATTACAAAGAGCTGTCCATTTCTGGGCAGCTCATTTTTTACGTGATTGTTTGTTCCCGCAGGATGAGTGAAATCGTTAGGAATCAGTCCGTAGATTCTTTAGCATTTGCGTGGCGAATGTATCGATTCGCTCCGTCATCCCCTCGGCCTGCATCGCCTCGCCGGGGCTGTTTGCGGTCTGGATGAGGCAAAAGCGCGGCGGAAGCGCAAACGTTTTATTCAGGCAAAGCGCGCCGAGCACCTGCTGGGCGATGATCTCGCTGCCGCTGTAGCCGGAGACGATGACGGCGTAAAGCTGCTTTTCGTAGAGCGAATTGTAGACCAGCACGCTCGTAAGGCGATTGATGAACGCGAGGATATTCGCGCTCACGCTGTCGTTGTAGTTGGGGCAAAGCAGCAGCAGCGCGTCGCACTCGTTGATTGCGGGATACACGTCGTTGGTGATCACCCCGCCGTAAAAACAACTGTTTTGCCGCGCAAAGTGCGCGCAGGTTTTATAAGAGCATCCGCGGCAATCGAAGATTGCGCCGTTTTGCAGCGATATCTCGCGAATGTCGCAGGTTGGCAGCAAGCGCTCCACGATTTTTGTGCCGATTTGCAAGGTGTTGGAGGTCGCCCGGTCGCTCGCGTGCAGCAGCAGAACGCTCGGGTGCTCTTTCGTCTGCCAGGTAAACTGCATCAAGCGAACGACCAGCTCCCGCGCGGCCTGCCGATAGGCCCCGGCGAGAGAAACGCCGCGCCGAAGCGACTGAACGTTCCAATTATCGAGCGAACCCGTCGCCTCCACCAGCGGTTTTCCGGGAAAGCGGCAGCCCGCCAAATTCGCCGCGAGCGCAAGCATATCCGCCGTCTGCTTGGTGTAGAGTTCGCCCGCGCCGTCGATGATGATGGCTCCCGTCGCGCCCTCCATCACGTCCGGGTTTTGCCGCAAGCTCGCAATCAGCTCAATCACCTCAAAATCCAGCCCGTGATCACTCAACGCAAGCGCAAACAGCACGCGATTGCCCGCCAAGCGCGGCAGAGCGGCAGAACAGTCCACACGCTCGTGCTCCACGCCCTCCAGCGCAATCCTCAGCGTCTCTCTCAGGCGCTCGCTGTCGCGATTTTGTACGACAATCAGTCCGCCCATTTACGATTAAACTCCTCTAGTTTACGGTAGCTTTCCGAGATTCGTTCCGTCAACTCCGGGTGCAGTTTTTCGCGGCGTATTTCCGGCCCAAGCGCGCCTCTTTTGGAACGGCAACCGAAGTAGACCCCGCCCAGCGGAACCGCGGCGTCATGCCACTCGCCCCGCAACGCGCGCAAAACGGAGATCGCCGCCGAGGAAAGCCCCGGCGCGAGATAAGGCTTATACCCCAGCGAGCGAACGAAAAGATTCGCCGTCTCGGCTTTGTGCGTGAGCGTGCGCGAAAGCGCGGCGTCATAACCCGCGTTTGGCGCGTTTGCGATGACCAGCCCGTTTCCATGCGGGCCGTAAACGCGCAGCGATTCCAGCGAAACGCCCTCTGCGCGCGCGTAATAGTCCGCCCGCGCATGCATAACCCCCAACCCAAACCCGCGCACCTGCTCCGGCAGGAGTCCTTTTCCGTCGAACTCACCCTGCTCGTTTTGATTGCTCATCAAAAACACCGCGCGGCTGAGCTGATCCACCGGATCGGAGATTTGGCAAAACAGTCCGACAAAATCGCTCTCCCGCGCGCGCTTTGCATAGGCACGCAAGAGCTCGCGGTTGGCTTCGTATTGCATCATGCGTACATCGAGGCCCTTTTCCGCGCCGACTTCCGGCACGGCGCGCGCCGCGGTAAAGAGCAGCGCGTCGCAGTCAAGCAGCTCTTCTTCTTTTACGATGCGAACGTTGGGCAGCGGCTCCTCGTCCCGTGCGGGCAAAACCTGATTGAGCTCCGCCTCGTAACGCAAGCACAGATTTTCATCCCGATCGTAAATACCGATTACGCTCAAGTCGGACCCGAGCAGCTTGAGCCCCAGCGCGGTCGTTCCGCCGACGTTGCCCATCCCCGCGACATTGACCCGCATATTCGTTTTCGCGCGCGCAAAATACGCCGTGAGCACGGAAAACCAGCGAAAAAACGCGGTGTTGACCACGCTTGCGCCGTGCTCCTGTACCCAGCTTTCCAACTCGCTTGCAATCGTTTCTTCCGAAGGCGGCAACAGTAGCCCTGCCCCTTCCGGCTCGTCCAACTCCGCCAGCGAACAAATCGCGAACAAGCCGCGGTTTTTCAGCGGGTCCCGCTCCACGAGAAACACGAGCGGTTCAAACGGCGCCTCAACCGGAATTGCTCCCGCGGGCAGCCGCCCGCCGTGCGGGCAAAGGCAAAAATCTTCATATCGATAATATTGCGCCATATCACACATCCTCCGCACTTGAAATACGCCGCATCTGGCGGATATCGTCCTTGAGATACGCGGAAGCCACCACATTGAGGTCATACTGCATATGCGCGCCCTTGTCCGGCAACAGCGGGCGCACCAGCGTCTCGCCAAGACGGCGGAGCGTCAGCCCCGTTCCCTGCAGCTTGAGGTAGCGATCCTCCAGCACGGTCAGAATCGTCAGCGTGTTGGCAAGCGCCACGCGCGAATATTGCCGCACCGCGGGCGGCAGCGCGCCATGCAGATATTTGGGGTACTGATACGGCAAAATCAGGTTGATGCTCGGCGCATAGTCCCGCTCCACAATGCCGCCCTCCACGCTGTCCCCGCCGATAAACGGATACAGCAGGCTCTC
Organism: Eubacteriales bacterium; assembly: GCA_028703645.1. GTDB lineage: Bacteria > Bacillota > Clostridia > Christensenellales > CAG-138 > UBA7703. Next base: position 1,147 of record JAQVML010000177.1, on the reverse strand, counting down.
CGTGAACCAATAGAGCATGTTCGGAATGTAGTATTCGCAGTCCACATTGCGCTTTTGTTCGCGCATGAGATCCAGTCCTCTGCCGGAGAGAATGCCGACGAGGATTCGCTCCACCTCTACCCCCTGCTCTCGAAACAGCGGGTCGAGCTTTTCCCAGCGATAGCCGTTGTGGAGCAGATCGTCCACCAAAAGCACCGGCCTACGAAACGACTTGATGGTCTTCACCTGATTGGAGAGCTGCGAATACCCCGGCGATTCCTCGATATCAAAGCCGCTCTCGTTGGCGTGAAACACCTTGTCCGCGTGCAGCGCCTTGGTCACCGTGTTTGGCACGATGGTCTCCGCGAGAATTTTGCCATATGGCACGCACATCGCGCGGCCAAGCGTCTTCTCCGTCGGCGGCACGTTGGAAACGCCGTTGAGCGCGCGCACTTTTTCAATCAAGCCGTCGTTGATGGCTTCCATATCAAAGCACAATAGCAGCGTTGCCGGGAACATGGCGCAGATGGAGCGTCTCAGCGCGGGCCGCGTCGACTCCACCGCCGCGCGAACCGCGTCGTCCGAAGCAAACGGCTCTTTGATGCATTGCAGCGTGTCTTCCAGCAGCACGAGCGGGGCGCGCATATCCGCATACAGCAGCAGTTCCTGATCCTTGACGGGCAGAAAACCGAGTTGCTCGGCAACCTCGCGCTCGCTTTCATCCGCGCAGCGATAGAGCGCGTAGGAGTGTTCGCGAATCAGCGAACGCGCGAGCAGATCGCAAAGCAGCGCACGCAGCGGCTCGCCCGCGCCGCTCGTCTCCTCGATCCAGAGAATGCGGCCGGAAGCAAGGCGGCGCACCGTCTCCACGGAGCCGCGCATTTCACCAAGCACGTCATACAGATCGGTCACGCTGATGCTTCTGCCGCGAATGCGCGCGAGCACTTCGCCCTCCGCGCTTCGGTAGGAGGCGGCGTACTCATCGCCCGTTTCGCGCACCTCGCAGCGCCTCTGCGCAATCGCGCTGATCTCCTGCTTATATTGCGGCATGCGCAGATAGAGCCCGCGCGCATAGATAAAGTCCTGCACCACGGGATCGACCAGCATGCCGATATCCATGTCTTTGTCGATGTATTCGCGAATCTGGGTCGAGCTCGCGCTCTCATAA
>JAQVML010000176.1 GCA_028703645.1 Eubacteriales bacterium | reverse complement strand
TCATACTGCTCCGTTCTGCTGGTTTGCCAGCCCGTTTAGCTTTCTCATCGTGTTCCAAGAGCGAACGGTCATCTCCGGAAACAACCGTTGCAGGCGAATCGCGAGCTTGGAGGTGCGGATGCTTTGCCGCAGCAGCGCAATGTCGGAAAACGGCATATCAAGCGTCCTCCTGACAATCCCGCAGGATCGTCGCGATGGTCTCTGCGAGCGCCGAAGGGTTTTCCAGCGCCATCGAGTGTCCCGCATCGGGAATGATTTCGACGCGTACGCCATTTGCGCGCAAAACGGCTTCGTCCTCGCTGGGCAGAGTTTGTGCGCCGAAGAGATACGACTTGGGACGATCCAGATCATACAACTGTTGCCGCCAGGAGGGGGAGCCGCCGCGTATAGCGGAGCGGGAGATGCGCCATGCGGCCTCCGGCAACCAGTGCGCAAGCGTTGCGGCCCAGAGCGGGTTGCGTTGCTGCGCGCGCGCGAGCAAACTCGCATATCCGCTACTGAGAAAATCCTCGCTGCTCTGGGAGCCGATCTTTCTGCTGGTTGCGCCCTCTTCACTTGGGTCGAGGTTGCTCTCCGTCAAAATTAAACAATGCAGCCGCTCGCCCAGCAGCCCCGCGAGGCAGATTGCCACCGCGCCGCCGAGGCTATGCCCGAATAGCGCAATATTTTGCAAGTCGAGAGAACAGAGCATCTCGTTTAAATAAGCCGCATGTTCCTCGACGGTATAGCCAAAGTCAAGCGGGCGATCGCTGTATCCCGCGCCAAGCAGATCGATGAGCAGCGCGCCCCGTCCGCGCAGCGCGGGTTGGGCCATAACCGCGGGATAGTCAAACGAGCTCGCGCAACCCAGCCCGTGTAAAAACACGAGCGTTGGCCCCTCGCCGGGCAACTCGTGATAACGAACGGCAAATTCACTGCTTTTCAGCACATACTGTTTCATATCGAATATCTACTCTCCAATCGATTGCGTCCGAAGCGGCTTAATTAATTCGCCCGGCAGCAACGAAAAGCCGACCAAGTCGACAATGCCTTTTCCTCTGCAAAAACTGCCTTGGCGAATATAGCTTTCACGCACGAACCCGCACTTTTCCAGCACACGTATCGAGGCGGGATTCTCCGGCATCACAAACGCTTGAATGCGGCGAATGCCGACCTCGTCAAACAGATATGCGCAGAGCGCGCGCGTGGCGCGGGCGGCGTATCCTTTGCCCCAATATTGCTCGTTCAGCCGGTAGCCGACGGTCACCATATTCACCCTTGGATCATACTCAAACATCTCGGCAACGCCGAGGAGCTGCTCCGGCGATTCCGGCAGACAGATCGCTAAAAAAAGCTCCTTGCCTTTGCAAAAATCGCGATCAAAGTGATCGATCAGGTGGCGCACCGTTTCGCGGGTCTTTTTTGCATCGCCGGGAATATAGCGAAACACGTTCGGGTTTTGATAAATCGAACAAAGCGCGTCAAGATCCGTTTCTACGATCTTGCGCAGCAGGATATCCTCCGTTTTGATCAGTGGAAAACGCGAAAAAGGATTCATGTTGGTTGATCCTCTCGTGGCAGAATATGAAAGTTGCCGATCAGATTGGAGGAACGCTGATAGATTCGAATCGCGTTTCTCGTCCGCTTCGCTTCGTAGAGCGCTTCGTCCGCTTGGTTAAACAACCGCGTGACGCCGTCGGACGGCTGATAGGCCGTCAGTCCGAAGCTTGCGGTGGGTTTTAGCGCGGAGACACCCTCAAAATCAATCCGGCGGAGGCGCATCTGCGCGCGTTCACAGAGCAGCTTTGCATCGTCGATGGTCGTGCTTTTCAATATCAGGCAAAATTCGTCTCCGCCATAGCGATACACGGAGGATTCGCCAAAATAATCGCACAACACGCAAGAAAATTCGACCAAACAAAGATCCCCAACCTGATGCCCGTATAGATCGTTGACCGACTTAAAGTGGTCGATATCAGCAATGCAGAAAACCAGCGGCTCCTCGGGCACGGATTGCTCAAGCTGGCGCATCTCGTCGTGCAGCGCTTTTCGATTGTATGTGCCCGTGAGCTCATCATAGAGCATGGATTCCCGAAGCAGTTCGCGCTCGACCTCGCGCCGCAGGCTGGTTTCGTTCTTTCGCCGTTCGTAATGGATCGTAACGCCGGAAACAATGCTGATTCCGATGAGAATCGACAGAACGACGAGAAAGTTGACGAGACGATCCGCGTTACCAAACACGCTGATCTTGTCATGATCCCAATAGATAAACAATTCGGAAACGGTTAAACTGATCAGCGAAAGCACGGCTGTGATCGTTGTCAGCCGATAGTCCGCATACGTCGTCGTGAGGAAGATGGCCACCCCGTAGAGCGCATAGATGGGAATAAAAGCGCTATGCGCGGTGTAATAAATACAGCAGATGAGAACCAGAAGCAGGGACACCACATATTGCTTGATCTGCCGTGAAAAGCGCTTGGAGCGTAGGGCAAAGAATGAAATCACCAGAAAAACAAAAGCCAAACTGCTGGGAGCAACGATAAATTTCAGAATATATCGCGGTATGGTGGTTGTTAGAATATCTGACCTCGCAATGAAAAAGGCAAGACCTGTTTCAACCAAAAACGAGATCGCAACCAAAAACGCCATCAGGCGAAAGTGCAAAAGCAACCATTCGTCTAAAATACTGTTTAAATCGTTGCGAATTGATTCAACTTGGAGGGTGTGCTGGAATGATTCTTCCATCGATTCTCAATACCTTTTCGTTTATTCTTGTACGATAGCGTAAACGGGGATGTTCTGCTGCGTCGTCAAGCGCACGGTGAGGTCACAAAGCTCAACTCCAACTTTGCAGTTCAAGTATGTTTCCTTCGGGGTCGGTGGCGTAAACGACCGTAATCGTACGTCCATCCGCATAGCGAGTCTGCACTAGCTCGCCAATCTGCCCGCCGCCGCGCGAAAGAACCTCTTCTAACTTAGTTGCGACGTCTTCCACCGCAAACGCAAGATGTGTAAATCCGCTGGCGTTTATCACGCGTGTTGTGTGTGAGGCCACCGTACCATAGCCGAATATCTCCAGCGTCGGCCCGCCTTCTTCAAAACCCGGCAGGGCGAGGTGCTCGCCAAAGAGATGCGCGCCTGGAATTCCGGTGAGGCGATCAACCCAGTCGCCGGAGAGATCCCGCGTTTGCCCGATGCTGCGGCAGTCGAAAACATCCCGATAAAACGAGATCAGAAGCGGCACGTCTTTTGCAATCAGGTTTGTATGTGAGTAGTGAATCATCGAATATCCTCTTCCACGAAAATCAAAATTACATCCTTCAAACAAGGCATTTGATGAACTTATATATTTTTTAATTATAACATCGAAACAACCAAAACACGAATGAAAATTCGGATTTTGCATGGATGAATTGGATGTTATGTTGTATTAAAAACTATTTAAAATAGTAATAAGAGAAGATTCGCTTTACAGCGGAGAGGAATCGTGATATTGTAAACGTGACCGAAACGGTCACGAAATCACATGAGGAGAGAAACGATGGCAAACACGATTGATCCGGACCGCAAAGCGCGCGTTATCTCGGCCGCATGGGAAGTGTTTGCGCGCTATGGATATCGAAAAACATCCATACAGGATATCGCAACTACGGCGGAAGTCTCCAAGAGCGTGGTGTTCAAGTATTTTCAGTCCAAGGAAAACCTGTATCGCTTGGCGTTTCGGCTGGCGGCGGATGCCATTGCGGAGGCGGACGCGCAGGCAGAGTCGGACGATCTTGAGCAGGCAGACGTGTTCGCCGCGCTGCGCAGAAGGGTTGACGCGCGCATTCGGCTCTTTGCCCGGGCGCCCTACATCTATTCTTTTTCGTATGCCGCGGCGTATGATTTGGACCCGCTGCCACGGCAGTTGGTGCAGGAGGAGTTTGCCAGACGCGGAGTTACGGGCGATTCCGTCGATCGATACACCGGCATTCGGCGCGATATTTCACCGCAAAAGGCGAAGCAGATGATCTTCTGGGTATCACAAGGATTTTTGGAAGACCGGCTTTCTCGCGGGTTGACGGAGCCGGACGCACTCAAAAAAGCGTATCTGGAATGGGTTGACACACTCGAAATGCTACTCAAAGAACGGGGTGAGGAAGCGCATGATTGATCAACAAAACAAAGATTTATTCGGTGGGGTTGAGGGAACGGCAAACGTTCAAAGACGAGTGCTGCGCGTTTACGGCGGGCCTGTCTGCCTCTATGAAGCGGGGGAAACCAACCAAAACTGCATCCTGATGCTGCACGGCGCGATGTATGACGAATCGCGGTTTATCTGGGACGCGCTCTTTCCGGCGCTCAGCGAGCGGTATCATGTGTTTGCCATCGATACCCCGCGACACGGCGGTTCCCGTCCCTGGGAGGGTGCGCTGGTCCGCGCGCGGCTGATGGAGATTTTATCGTGCACGGTTTCGCAACTCAAGCTCGAGCGTTTCAGCATCGTCGGGCTCTCGATGGGCGGCGGACTCGCAATTGAGTATGCCGCGCTGCACCCGGAGCAGGTGAAAGCGATGGTACTCTTTGAACCGGGCGGGCTGGGCGAACACGTCGA
>JAQVML010000175.1 GCA_028703645.1 Eubacteriales bacterium | reverse complement strand
CGCCGGTCTTGAAATCGCCTGTGGACTTCTCGGCAAGCTTCTTCACGCGATCGGACACGTTCAGCAGCGCTACGCCGCCGCCGGGGACGATGCCCTCTTCCACAGCCGCGCGGGTTGCGGAGAGCGCGTCTTCAATGCGGAGCTTGAACTCTTTCATCTCGATCTCGGTGGCAGCGCCAACCGCGATGACCGCGACGCCGCCTGCGAGCTTGGCAAGGCGCTCCTGCAGCTTTTCCTTGTCGTAATCGCTGGTGGTCTCTGCGATCTGAACCTTGATTGCGGCAACGCGCGCCTTGATTTCCTCGGCATCGCCTGCGCCTTCCACGATGATTGTGTTGTCCTTGTCCACCTTGATCTGACGGGCGGTACCGAGCTGGGTCAGCTGGGTCTCCTTGAGGTCGAGGCCGATTTCAGAGGAGATCACTTCGCCGCCGGTGAGGACCGCGATATCCTGCAACATGGCCTTTCTGCGATCGCCAAAGCCAGGAGCCTTGACCGCGATGCAGTTAAACGTGCCGCGGAGTTTGTTGAGAACCAGTGTGGTGAGCGCTTCGCCCTCGACATCTTCCGCGATGATCATCAGCGAACGGCTCTGCTGGGCGATCAGCTGGAGAATCGGGAGAATCTCCTGAATGTTGCCGATCTTTTTGTCGGTGATCAGGATATAGGGATTATCGAGAATGCCCTCCATCTTTTCGGTATCGGTTACCATGTATGCGGAGGCATAGCCACGGTCAAACTGCATACCTTCAACGATGTTGAGCTCGGTTTTCATCGTCTTGCTCTCTTCCACGGTGATGACGCCGTCGTTACCGACCTTCTCCATCGCGTCCGAGATGAGCTTGCCAACGTTTTCGTCGCCAGCGGAAATGGAGGCAACCTGCGCGATGGCGTTCTTGCTGCCAACGGGCTTAGAGAGGGATTTCAGTCCTTCAACCGCTTCGTTGACGGCGGATTCGATCCCGCGGCGAACGACCATCGGGTTTGCGCCCGCGGCTACATTTTTCATGCCTTCGCGAACGATTGCCTGCGCAAGCAGGGTCGCCGTGGTGGTGCCGTCGCCCGCGACATCGTTGGTCTTGGTGGCGACTTCTTTGACCAGCTGTGCACCCATGTTTTCAAATGGGTCTTCCAGCTCAATCTCTTTTGCGATGGTCACGCCATCGTTGGTAATCAGCGGCGCGCCATATTTCTTATCCAGCACGACGTTGCGGCCTTTGGGCCCGAGGGTGATCTTGACGGTGTTGGCCAGTTTATCGAGGCCGATTTGAAGCGCCTTGCGGGCGTCTTCGCTATACTTCAGCTGCTTTGCCATAATTCGTTTTCCTCCTGATTATTCTACGACCGCGAGAATATCACTCTGACGGACGATGAGGTATTCTTTGTCATCCAGCTTGACTTCGGTGCCCGCGTACTTGGAGCAGATCACCTTGTCGCCCGCTTTGACATACATGACGACTTCTTTGCCGTCCACGACGCCGCCGGGGCCTACCGAGATCACTTCCGCCATCTGCGGTTTTTCCTTTGCTGCGGTCGGCAACACGATGCCGCCCTTGACAACCTCTTCGTTCTCGATGCTGATAACAACAACGCGATCTGCTAAAGGTTTCAGTTTCATACGAGATTCGCCTCCTATGTATTTATGAATTGCTTTTTTCTTTGTTAGCACTCTTTTTTGTTGAGTGCTAATCACGAAAATTATTATACCACGAATGATGTATGCGTCAACTTAATAAATGCAACGAAAATGTGAAAATGTCCCAAGCTGCATTCTTTTTTCGGGAACAATATCACAAAGTATATAATAAGAATGTCCCGTGTTGTATTCTTTTTCGGAACATCATCGCGATGATTATGATATGTTTATAATAAGAAGAATTCAATCCAGATGTTGATGGGATAGCGCATATCTCTTTTTACCGGTTCTATACAATATTTTCCTTGCATTATCCCCCATGGTATGCTAAACTGACTTCTGTTCGAATGAAATGTGAGACTGAAATAGGGGGTGAATTGTTTTGGCAAACATCAAGTCCGCCATAAAGCGTGTCAAAATCACCGCGAAGCAGACGCTGAATAATCGCGCGGCCAAGTCCGAAATGAAGACGACTATCCGCCGCTTTGATGAAGCACTGCAGGCCGGGGACTCTGCCGTAACCGAAAAAGCGTATTTGACGGCCGTCAGCACGGTTGATCATGCTGCCGCAAAGGGCATGATCCACAAAAATGCTGCCGCTCACAAGAAGGCGCAATTGGCTAAAAAGCGCGCTGCGGCGCAGTAACCCCAGTTCGGTTTTCAGCTTTGGGCGTATCGTTTCGGTACGTCCTTTTTTCTTGCTTTCCAGTGTGAAAGCGAATAAAATATGGTTACATCCCGTTCCTGATTCACCGAAAATCGCAATATGAAAGGTGTACCGTGCATGGACGCATATGTTTCCCGACTGAAAAGCGAAGAATTGGACGACGTGTTTCACGGAATTCTCGCCCTAAGAGACATAAACGAATGCTATCAGTTTTTTGAAGATATGTGTACCATCAATGAGTTGCAGGCGATGGCGCAGCGCTGGCAGGTTGCGCGCCAGCTCGACGCGGGCGAAACCTATCAGGATATCGCGCACAAGTTCAACGCCAGCAGCGCAACCATCAGCCGCGTTAACCGCTGTCTCGAATACGGCGCGGGCGGGTACCGGCTGATCCTCGATCGATTGAAAGAACCGGAGTGAGAAGCGCTTTCCCCCGTTTGTGTTTCTCATGATACTAGAGATTTTGGAGTACTGTTATCAATGGCAATGGACGGCATCGCGCTTGGCGCGGTGATTCACGAACTGCAGCCGCTCATCGGCGGCAAAATCGATAAGGTGCAGCAGCCCGAAAAGGACTTGCTGCTCTTTGTTGTGCGCGCAAATAACGGCAATCAGCGTCTGCTCTTTAGCATCCATGCCGAAAATGGGCGCATCCAGCTCACGAGCCGCAGTTTTGATAACCCGATGAACGCGCCCGCGTTTTGCATGTTGCTCCGCCGCAGGTTGCTCGGCGGTCGCATCTGCTCGATTCGGCAGCTTGGCGCGGATCGCGTTTGCGAGATCATCATTCTCGCGCGAAATGAGCTCTTTGACGAGGTCACGCTCCGGCTCATCGTGGAACTGACGGGCAAACACGCAAACCTGCTCCTTCTGGAGCCAAACGGCGCAATCGTTGACTGCCTCCGCCGTGTTTCCGCAACCAACGACGGCGCACGCATTCTACTGCCCGGTTTTCCGTATGAGCCAATCCCCTCGCAAAACAAACTGGACCCCTTCTCCGCTCCCATGGATGCTTTTGCTTCGGTATATGCCTCCCCTGACCCCGTACGCGCGATGACCGCCGCATTTGACGGTGTCTCTAAGCTAAGCGCAATGGCGCTGGTCTCCGCTGCGTCCTCGCCAGAAACGCTCTTTTCGCTGATTGGCGCGCTCAAAAGCGGCAGTTATGCGCCTTGCCTCGCGTTTGGTTCGGAGGGCGAGCCGGTCGCCGCGCTGCCGTTTTTACCCGCCGGACTCTACGCCCGTGTCGAGCCGATGCGCAGCATGAGCGAGGCGCTCGATCGATATTACGCAGATCGCGACCAGATCGTGCGAATTCGGAGACACGGCGCGGCGCTTCGGCACACGGTCTCCACCGCGCTCAGCCGCGCGCAGAATAAGTACGCCGCGTTTTTAGAGGCGATTCAGCAGAGCGAGGCGCATGATATCGCGCGCGTCAACGGCGAACTCATCCTCGCAAACCTGCATCTTGCCCGGCCCGGCATGCGCGAAATGATCGTGGACGATTACTTCGTCGACCCGCCTGAAAAGCGAATCATTCCGCTTGATCCGGCGATCAGTGTGCAGGAAAACGCGAAAAAGTATTTTAAGCAATATCGCAAAGGCAAGCTCGGCAAAGCGTACGCAGAAGGGCAGATCGAAGGCCTCGCCTCCGAGATCGCCTACCTCGAAGGCCAGCTGGAAAACATCGATAAATGCGACACGCTCTATGAGCTGGGCGAGATCAAGGAAGAATTGATTCGCGAGCGATATCTGAGGCCGGAGAAAACGCAGGCGGCAAAGCCCTCAAACAAATCCTCCGCGCCAATGCGCTTTGTCTCCAGCGACGGAATTTTGATCTACGTTGGAAAAAACAATCGTCAAAACGATGCGCTGACGCTTTCTTCCGCCCGCTCGGAGAATCTCTGGCTGCACGCGAAGAATATTCCCGGTTCGCATGTGATCGTCGATTTCGAAGGCGAACCGCCGGAGACCACGCTACGCGAGGCGGCAAATCTTGCCGGTTTTTACTCGCAAGCGCGCGCTTCCGCCGCCGTACCAATCGATTACACACCGCGAAAGTTCGTGAAAAAACCCTCCGGCGCGCGCCCGGGCATGGTAATTTATTCGACCAATCGCACGCTCTATGTTACGCCCGATGCCGCGTTGACGCAGCGTTTGCGCGAAAACGCAGAGCAAAAATAACAATACGGCAACCATACGTCACGCAAAGCGTCTTTGTGAACAGTCTGTGGAATATCCGCCGCCCTCGATTCGCTTGATTGCGTTCGGATTCCCGTTCGCGTATAATTGT
>JAQVML010000174.1 GCA_028703645.1 Eubacteriales bacterium | reverse complement strand
TGTCCGCGCTGCGCGTGGCGCTCTCCATCGCGGCCATACGGGAGCAGTTTTCGCTCGCATATGCGTGCACAATTGCGCCGTAGACATAGCCGATCAAGAGCTGCGGAATCAGAGCGTCCAGCACCTCAGTAGGGGAGGGATCGTAGAGAATATAGGTGCTGTCATAGGCTTCGTCCGCATGGCTTTCAGGCTTGCCGCGCTTGAAGTCGTTGAGTTCGACCGGCAGCAGCTTTTGCTCCACCGGCTCGCGCGAGAGCGTGTTGATAAAGCGCGTGTAGACAATGCGCAGTTCGTCGATTTCGCCGCGGTTGTATTGATCGATCAGGATCGTCATGAGCCTTCTTACCTGGTCGAGCTTTGGCTTCTCCGCAAGGCGCTCAAAGTGGCGATCCGGCGCGATACCGCCGCGGCGCAGGTAGTGCGAACTGCCCACGCTGCCGATGGTGTAGATCTCCACGACGTTTTTATCCGCCATAAGATTGTCCGCCAGCGAGAGCACCGCGTGGTTATAGGAGCCGGAGAGGCCTTTTTCGCCGGAGACGACGATATAGGCAACCTTGTCGCCCGGGCGGTGGTCGATATACGGGTGATGCACATCGCCGGTGTGGTTGCGAATGTCAACGATGATGTCCAGCGCGTGGTAGAAGTAGGCACGGTTCTTCTGGATGCCGTCCAGCGCCCGGCGCATGCGCGCGGCAGAGACCATGTGCATGGCGTTTGTAATCTGGCGCGTTTGCTTGACGCTCTTGATATGGAAGCGGATGTCGCTCATGTTTGCCATGTTTTAAAGTCTCCTCTCCGGCGAACGTGTCTTCGCCGTATTTCGGGCAAGCGCGATTACGCCTTGCAGGTCAGTTGATAGTTTTCAATCGCGCTGCGCATTTCCTGCGTCTGCTCTTCGGTCATGTCGCCGGATTCCTCGATTTCATCCAGCAGAGAACCATAGTTGCGGGACATATATTGGAGCAGTCCCTTTTGAAACGCGCGCGCGTGCTGGGCCGGCACCTCTTTGAGATATCCGTTCATGACCGCAAAGAGAAGCAGTACCTGTTCGCTCATCTGCAGCGGTTCGTGCTGGTTTTGCTTGAGCGTCTCGCTGAGACGGTCGCCGTTGTCGAGAATCTCTTTCGTGACGCTGTCGATATCGGAGCCGAACTGCGCGAAAATCTGCAATTCGCGGTATTGCGCCAGCGTGAGTCGGAGCTTTTTGACCACCTTGCGCATGGCCTTCTTCTGCGCGGCGCTGCCGACGCGGGAGACGGAGAGGCCGACGTTGACCGCGGGGCGAACGCCGGAATGGAACAACTCCGGCTCGAGATAGATCTGACCGTCGGTAATCGAAATTACGTTGGTCGGAATATAGGCGGAGATATCGCTCGCCATCGTCTCCACGATGGGCAGAGCGGTGAGCGACCCGCCGCCGTTTGCCTCGCTCAGGTGTCCCGCGCGCTCCAGAAGTCTGGAGTGCAGATAGAACACGTCTCCAGGATACGCTTCGCGTCCCGGCGGACGATGGAGCAGCAGAGACATGGCGCGATAGGCCACCGCATGTTTGCTTAAATCGTCGTAGATAACCAGCGCATCCTTGCCGTCGTACATAAACTGTTCGGCAATCGCGCAGCCGGCGTAAGGCGCAAGATATTGCATCGCCGCGCAGTCGCTGGCGCTTGCAACCACGATGACGGTGTAGTCCATGGCGCCCGTGGCTTGCAGGGTTTCGTAGATTTGGGCGACGGTGGAGAGCTTTTGCCCGATGGCGACATAGACGCAGTTGACGTGCTTGCCGCGCTGGTTGATGATGGCGTCCACCGCGATGGTGGTCTTGCCCGTTTGCCGGTCGCCAATGATCAGCTCGCGCTGACCGCGCCCGATGGGGATGATGCTGTCCACGGCGAGAAGCCCCGTCATGAGCGGCTCATTGACCGCCTGACGGTCGATGATGCGCGGCGCGGGGGATTCCACCGGGCGATAACGGGAAGCGTTGAGCGGTTTGCCATCCAGCGGCATGCCGATGGGGTTGACCACACGGCCCAATAGCTCGTCTCCGACAGGCACCTCGACCACGCGGCCTGTGCCGTAAACGCGCTCGCCGACGTGAACCTCTTCCTGACCGTTGAGCAGCACGGCGCCGACGCCGTCGAGCTCAAGGTCCATGGTCATGCCGTAAACGTCGTTTTCAAAGGCAATCTGCTCACCGTAACGGGTGTGGGAAAGACCCTCAATTCGCACCACGCCGTCGCCGACGCTGGTGACGATGCCGTATTCATAGACGGCGGATTTATTTTCAAAAGAACGAATGCGTTTCTTTAATGTCTGACCGATATCCGCCGCGCTGCTGTGAAACGGCTTTTGCTCGCTGCCGGTGAGCTTTACGTTCTCGGCGGTGATCTCCGCGCCGGAGACGCTGTTGGTCACGAGCAGGTGCTGCGCTTCCTTGATGCGATAGGCTACGCTCGCGTCATAAATCTTTCCGTCGATGATGGCGAGAAAGCCGCCGATCAGCGCTTCATTCTGCTTGACCTCGAAGGAAACCTCCTGGCCGAGCAGCTCGTTGAAGTGCTTTTTGACAGATTCGATTTGATCTTCGCCGAACGGGCCGGCGGTGTATAATTCGCCTCTTAGAGCCATACGGAGCTCACTTTCCTAAAACAATTCAAGTCGTGTGTGATCCTGCGCCAATCAAACCTCGCTAAACACAAAGCGAAACCGACCAAAATGGCAGCTTGTTGCGTGTTTGGATACGACAAACCAGGCTTAACCGACCTTGTCGAAAAAGCTGTCGATGATGCGTTGGTGGTCTTCTTGCGTAACCTCGCGTTCGAGAATTTTGCCCGCGATGTCTACCGCAAGTTCGGCGGTCTGCGCCTTGAGATCGCTCATCATCCCTTCGCGTTCGGAGACGGCCTGCGTCATGGCGTCGCTCAAGATACCTTGCGCGTCCTGCTTGGCCTTTCTGCGAAGGTCTTCCGCCTCGCGTTCAGCAGCGTTGCGCCGCTCGTCGGCAATGTGCTCCGCATCAAGCCTCGCATTTTTCATCGAGGTTTCATATTGCGATTTGAGCGCGTTTGCCTCATCGCGACTGGCGTCGATCTGCTCGCGCTCGCGCGCGAAATTCGCCTCCCGCTCCGCCATGAACTTGCTCACCGGTTTATACAGAAAATGGCGCAGCAAGAGGAAGAAGACGAGAAGGTTGAGCGCATGCTCGATAAAATCGATCAGGTGAAATTCCATGGATACCCCTCTTTGACGATGTTATTTCATCGTGAAGATCATGATCAGCGAAATGACAAAACCGTAAATTGCGGTTGATTCCGTCAGCGCCATGCCTAGGATCAGCAAGGCGTTGATCTTGCCGCCTGCTTCCGGTTGACGTGCGATCGCTTCTACGGCTTTGCCGGTGGCGATGCCCATGCCCAGGCCTGCGCCTGCGCCGGTCAAAACCGCGATACCTGCGCCGATTGCGATCAATCCGATATCCGTCATGGTAAGAACCCTCCTATAGTAATACTGGTTAATAGTTGATTCCGGTTTTGCCGGAAAGCAATTCATATGCTTTGGCGGTAATTACGCCACCTCTTCAACCGCCTCGCCGATGAAGGTGAGCGAGAGGTTGATGAAGATAAAGTACTGAATCAACGGGTGGAACGCGTTGAAGTACAATCCCAGCAACGCCGGAATGCCGACGGAGAACGCGCCAAGCGCATAATAGAGCAGCTCCACCACGATCATGCCGCCGAGCATGTTGCCAAAGAGTCGGCAGGCCAGCGAGATCGGTACCGCCAGATCAGAGATGAGCTTAAAGGGAGCGATGATCGCGTTTGGCTTGATATACGCCTCGGCGCGTCCCTTGATGCCTCGCTTATAGATGCCGAACACGTTGATGAGGATAAACGTAATCAGCGCATAGGAAAACGTCAAGCTTAGATCCGTCGTCGGCGGACGGAAACCGACCAACTCCACGATTGCGGTGCCGATAAACAGCGCGCCCATCGCAAAAAAATAGGAAGCGAGTCCCTCGTTCGGATGGCCGTATTTTTCCTTTGTTAGATCATTGATCGCGCCAACCGCCGTTTCCAAAACAAGCTGGAGTCCGCGCGGCGTTTCTTTGAAACGGGGAATCGCAAAAATGCGAATGAGTACCGCGGCAAGCGACAGCACCGCGATGACGATCCACGTCATCACGACGGAGGAACTCACGGAGAAACCAAAGATATCCATGCGCGCGGGGCTGATGGATACGGTAAAGGCGCCCTTTTCCGAACCGAAACAACCAAGGATCAGACCGCTGCAAACCCAAAGCGCGAGCACGCCCGCCATCATCAGAAGGTTGCGCTTCTTCTTGGTTTCTTTAAAACCCGTGTCCGCCTTCTCCGGCTGCGGAATGCGAGCGCGGAAATAAAGCGCGGCAACCCCGATCGCCAGCGACAGCACGAGGGCGATCCACTTACCGATGGAAGGCATGTTAAACTGCATGATTACTCTCCTTTCCCGTTCCGGCGCTTGAGGATGTTGATGACAAACGCGCCAACAATCAGAACGGACGAGATACCGACACCGCACCAGACCAGATCTGTGCGAAACCAAATGGTTACGCTGACCA
>JAQVML010000173.1 GCA_028703645.1 Eubacteriales bacterium | reverse complement strand
AATAGACGCATTCTATTTTTGCTTACTTTAATATTGGCGTACTTCTATTTTAGTTTACTTCTATAGTTGCCTACCGCTATAGGAACTTGCTATTCTATTCGTCTATCTTTTTCGCACGCGTTTTTTGCATCGGTTGAGATAGAGAAACAGCTCCAGCCTTCCCAACAATCGAGTCATGGGTCCACAAACCACTTCGGGTCCTCATAATAAAGATAAGCGTCTTTTTTGCCAATGCGGCAGGTATAGCGAATGCCGCTGCCGCCGGCCTTCAGGCTCGCCGCGCGCCGCACGTCCGAAATGGACGCGATTTCAAACTTTCGCCCGTCTTCCCAGAGGATGCGCTGCGGATGCATCACACCCGCTTCGTCGGTCGTCAACTCCACCGCGACATAGATTTTCATAAAAAATTCCTTCCAAGGCGCAGATGCGCATCCGGTAAAATAGAAAATGGTGTTTAAAATAGAAACGTTTTCTTCCAAATATGTATCTGTTTGACTCATCGTCCGCCGATGACGCTGTCCATCGTCGCGTTTTGCAGGTACCCGACCGGATGCACAGTGTGGTCGACCTTCGGTGCCATGAGGCCGATTTCGCGATCCTTGAGGAAGATCGCCCGCCCGATGGCGCGGTAGCCAAATCTCCTGCGGATGTCGTCCACGGCGACCTCCGCTGCCTCCGCCTTTCTACGCAGGGCTTCGTCGTCAAAGAGCGAGAGCTGCTCGGGGTTGTCCAGCCCGATCAAGTCGGAGCAGGAGACCGTCAGCGAGCGAATCGGCGTTTGCCACGTGTAGTTTTCGCGAAAGAGCTGCATGCAGGCGCGCGAAATCTCGATGGTGATATTGGTGGGCCGCTCCAGCTTCGTTTGGCGGATAAAGCAGTTCAGCCCCGTGTCCCGCACGCTCAGGTGCGCGGTTCTCGCACGCATGCCGTGTTCCCTTAGGCGCATCGCGACGCTTTCGGCAAGCATCGAGATCGTCAGATAGACATCCTCGTCGTTGACGAGGTCGCGCGGCGTGGTCAGCCCGTTTCCGACGGATTTGACCGGTTGCTGGTCGATTGTGTGCAGCACCGGCGCCGCGTCCAGCCCGTTGGCAAACGCATGCAGCATGGTGCCGCATTTGCCGAACTGTGCGCGCAGAAATGCCTCCGGCGTGGTCGCAAGGTCGCCAATCGTGACGATGCCGTATTTGAGCAGCTTTGCCTCCGTGGCCCTGCCCACATATAGCAGATCCCGCGCGGGCAGCGGCCAGGCGACGCTTTGATAGTTTTCCGGCGAGACCAACGTGACCGCGTCCGGCTTTTTGATGTCCGAACCCAGCTTTGCAAACACCTTGTTGTCCGCAACCCCGATGGAGACCGTGATGCCAAGCTCGGTTTTGATGCGATTTCGAATCACGTTTGCGAGGTGCTGCGCATCCGCCATGTCCGTTGTGGAGGCGGTGACGTCCACCCAGTTTTCGTCGAGTCCGAAGGCCTCCACCTGGTCGGAATACTCGCCGTAGAGTTCGCGTCCCAGCGCGGAAAATTTTTGATACGATGCAAAGTCCGGCTTGACCGTCACAAGCAGCGGGCATTTTTGCTTTGCCTGCCAGATGGCTTCGCCCGTCTTGACGCCGAACTTCTTTGCCAGCTCGTTTTTGGCAAGGATGATGCCATGCCGCGCCTCGGGATTGCCCGCGACCGCGACGGGATGCGGCCTCAGCGCGGGGTCGAGAAAACAGGCCACCGAGGCGTAAAAACTATTGAAATCCGCGTGGAGAATTCTGCGTCCCATCGGTGTTCCTTTTCCGCCGCCATGATCGCGCTGTGCGGCAAATGCGAAATGCGAACCAATGTTCGTATCTATAGTATAGCGCATTTACGGGGCATGTCAAGCGCGATTTCGACGCGCGCACCGCCGGACAAACGCCGCAAAACTGCGCCAAACTTTCCCGGCAACCGTCGATTTTATGCATTGTCGTATGTTATACTAAGTTGTCATATGCATGAATTGCACGCCTGCCGCGCGGGAACATGGAGCGAACCGCGAATAGGTGCGCACGCAATAGAAAACAGAATGCGGAAAGGGACAAACCGGTATGAACACCAGGGATCAGATTGCAGAATCACTCAAATGGAAATTGACAGACATCTACGCCACCGAGGAGCTTTGGGAGGCGGACTACGCCGCGGCGCAGGCGCTGGTTGCGGATTTTTCGGCGCACGCGGGCAAGCTTTCGGCGAGTGCAGATGCACTGTATGCGGCGCTTTGCGACGACAGCAGCATTTGGGAGCTGGTGGAGCGCGTCTATACCTATACCCATCTGCATAAGGATGAGGACAACGGCAGCGCAAAGTATCAGGGCATGACCGACCGCGCGATGCAGCTCTATGTCTCCGCGCAGGCGGCGTCCTCCTTCCTCGATCCAGAGATTTTGACGATTCCCGAAGAGACGCTGCTTTCTTGGGCCTCCGAGGAGCGCTTTGCGCGCTTCCGTTTCCGCATTGCGGACGTAGACCGCCGCCGCGCGCACACGCTCTCCACCGAGGAAGAGCGCCTCATGGCGATGGCGCAGGAGCCGCTCTCCGGCGCGGACAATATCTTCACCATGCTCACGGATGTCGATCTCGACTACGGCACCGTGGTCAACGAAACCGGCGAAGCGGTCAAGCTCACCCACGGCAGCTATAATATGTTCATCGTCAGCCCCGATCGCCGCGTGCGAAAGGATGCCTACGAGACGTTTTACAAAGCCTATCGCGGCATGAAGAACACCCTCAACGCCACCTACTCCACCTCCGTCAAGGGAGACGTGTTTCAGGCGCGGGCACATAAGTTCGAAGGCGCGCTGGAAGCGGCGCTGGATGGCAACGGCGTGCCGGTCGCGGTGTATGAGCAACTCATTGAAGCCGTACACGAGATGCTGCCGGTGCTGAAAAAATACCTCAACATCCGCAAGCGCGTGATGAAGCTCGATCAGCTCGAGATGTACGATCTGTATGTGCCCATCACGCCGGATGTGGACGACGACATGCCGTATGAGCAGGCAAAGGCGCTGGTCAAGGAGGCGCTCAAGCCCCTCGGTGCGGAGTATCAAACCTTGTTGGATCAGGCGTATACCGAAGGCTGGATCGACGTTTACGAAACGCCGGGCAAGACCAGCGGCGCGTTCTGCGCGGAGACCTACGGCGTGCATCCCTATGTGCTGCTCAACTTCCAGGGCAAGACGGACGACGCATTCACCCTCGGTCATGAGCTGGGCCACGCGATGCACTCGCACTATTCCGCCGAGGCACAGCCGTTTGAAACCGCGCATTACCGCATCCTCGCGGCGGAGGTCGCCTCCACCGTCAACGAAACGCTGATGACGCACCATCTGCTCAAGGGCGAGACGGATCGCGTCAAGCGCGCCTACTATATCACGCAGTTCCTCGAATCCTTCCGCACGACGTGCTTTCGACAGACCATGTTCGCGGAATTTGAGCTGAAAGCGCACCGCATGGCGGAAAGCGGAGAGCCGCTGACGGTCGATAGCCTGTCCGAGATGTACCGCGCGCTCAACGAGCTGTATTACGACGGCGCGCATGTGGACGACAACATCGCGCTGGAGTGGATGCGCATTCCGCATTTCTACAACGCGTTCTACGTCTATCAGTACGCAACCGGACTCTGCTCCGCGGTCAAGCTCGCGGACGATATCCTCCACGGCGGCGCGGTGGAGCGCTATATCAACTTCCTCAAGAGCGGCGGCAGCGATTACCCGATCGAGGAGCTGAAAGCAGCCGGCGTCGACCTGACGAAGAAAGAGAGCATCCTGGCTTCCCTGCGCGTATTTGCGGAATATGTGGACGAGTTGGACGCATTGATGCAATAATATCGATAGATCAATAGAGAATAAGGAGTGTCTTTTATGGAGAC
Organism: Eubacteriales bacterium; assembly: GCA_028703645.1. Taxonomy (GTDB): domain Bacteria; phylum Bacillota; class Clostridia; order Christensenellales; family CAG-138; genus UBA7703. The sequence goes on along the minus strand of JAQVML010000173.1, from coordinate 712 downwards.
GAAAGAATATAACAAGCAGGAAGCGAAAGCGTATATCCTGAATTGCTTCCGCGAGCAGGGCGACTTTGCCGAGATTACGGACGAGAAAACCCTCGACGAGATGGTCACCGCCGTGATGGCGCACGACGCCGCGTTTATGAAATCGAGCGGCGCGGACGAAGGCGAGGTCTATGACGACGACGCGGCCTATGATTACATGCATGAGAAGATGAGCGAGCAGTTTGCGGATCACAAGATGTACATGCTCCGCCTTGTCGAGGACTACATGGACTACAACGAGCGCTACCTCGAAAGCCTCGGTCTCATCGACTGGGAGTAAGAATTCTGTTTGATGACAGAGTCGAAATCCGTTTATCGGGTTTCGGCTTTGTTTTTTGGTAAAACAAGCCCGAAAAAAGGCGTTTTCGCCTGCTTTTTTGGATATTTCCCGTTGAGGGAAGAGGCGCTTCATGCTAGAATAAACATAACTAAAAAAAATAAATGCGGAATGACATATTTTTGCTCTTTGCTTTCGAAGGAAAAACTGGTATAAACTAAATAAACGCGAACAAGACACCAAAAAATTAATATCGATAAAATAATACCGATTATCTTTTCTTTTGAGATTGACCGCTGTATAATAGGCAAAGCAATGAAAAAGAACGTAAATCATCATCTAAAGCGAACCTTGTAGCAGCATTGGAAAGGAGATCCTAATGTACCGAATCGTAAC
>JAQVML010000172.1 GCA_028703645.1 Eubacteriales bacterium | reverse complement strand
CCCACGCGTCTTCAGTGCGCGTTTGTATCCGACGAAGAAGTCGAACGAATCGTTGCGCATTTTCGCGAGAGCGCGGCGCGTCCGGCCTTTAGCGAGCAGATTCTGGACGACGTCTCCTCGCTGGAAAAGAGCGGGGCGACCGGCGGCGTATTCGGCGAAGGCAAGCAGGAGGACGATCTTCTGGGTGAGGCTGTTCGCGTGGTCTTTGAGCACGGGCAGGCCAGCACCAGCATGATTCAGCGCAGACTCCGCGTGGGTTACGCGCGCGCCTCGCGCCTCATCGATATTATGGAACAAAAGGGCTATATTTCAGGATTCAACGGCAGTAAAGCCCGCGAAGTATTGATTAAGCGCGCGCAGCTTGAGGAGCTGTTTGGCGACGGAACGCCGCTTGCCGAGCCGCCCGTAGCAGAGCGCGAGCCAAACCCGATGTCGAGCTTTTATCGGGACGACGATTAATTTCGTTCCATCAATCGTAAATAAGGAGATAAAACGAATATGTCAACCGTCGGAGTGATCTCGCTTGGCTGTGCAAAAAATCAGGTGGATACCGAGCGCATGCTCGGCATTCTCGCCGCAGCCGGACACGAGATCACCAATCAGCCGGATGAAGCGGATATTTTGATCGTAAACACCTGCGGCTTTATCGAGAGCGCAAAGCAGGAGTCGATCGACGCCATCCTCGAAATGGCGCAATATAAACAAGGCGGCAAATGCACGCAACTCGTAGTCACGGGTTGTCTTTCCGAGCGCTATCGGGACGAGTTGAGAGAAGCCATGCCGGAGATCGACCTTCTCCTTGGCGTGCGAGAGTATGAAACGCTTCCCCGCCTTCTCGGTGGCAAGCAGGACGCACCGCATTGCGGGCCGAAGAGCGCGCGCATCCTCACCACACCTCGCTACAGCGCCTATCTCAGAATTGCGGATGGCTGTGACAACCGCTGCACCTACTGCGCGATTCCATTGATTCGCGGCAATCTCGTCAGCGAGCCGATGGAAGAGCTTGTAGACGAAGCCACGCGCCTCGCAGAGGGCGGCGTAACCGAACTGACCTTAATCGCGCAGGACACCTCCGGCTACGGAAAGGATCGCTACGGCAAGCCCATGTTGGGCGAGCTGCTCAATCGTCTGGAACGGATCGATTCTCTGCGCTGGCTGCGCGTGCTGTATACCTATCCCGACACCGTTACGCCGGAGCTCATCGATCGCTTCCGTGCGGGCGGCAAGATCGTGCCCTATCTCGATATGCCTTTGCAGCACACGGAGGACGAGATGCTCTTGCGCATGCACCGCAGAGGGGATCAGGCGCATATCAAACGTGTTTTGGATTATGTTGCAAAGACCGCGCCGGAGTTCATGCTCCGCACGACTTTGATGGTCGGCTTTCCGGGCGAAACCGAAGCGCATTTTTCCGCAATGCTTCAGTTTATACAGGATCATCCGTTCGACCGCATCGGTGCGTTTGCGTTTTCGCCGGAAGAGGGCACCGCGGCGGCAACCCTGCCGGATCAGGTGCCGGAGGAAGTCAAGCAGGAGCGGCTATCTAGATTGATGCAGACGCAGCAGCCGATCTCCCGCGCGAGAAACGAGCGCAGAGTTGGTCAAGTTGTCGATGTGTTGATCGAAGGAATCGAAAACGACCGCTACTTTGGACGCAGTTATGCGGAAGCGCCGGATGTAGACGGAAAAGTCTATCTGGAGCGTGCGGACGATCTGATCATCGGCAGTTACATGCCCGTTCGTCTGACCCGCGCGGAAGAATACGATATGATCGGCAAGTTGCTTGAATAGATCGAGCTGCTCCCGAAATCTCAAAAAGAAAGACTGAATGCTATGGAACAAACGTTGTCCACACCCAAACCTCGCAACAAGATGAATCTGCCAAACCGCTTAACCATGTTTCGTATGATACTTGTCCCGCTAATGGTCACCGTATCCTCATTTGACGCATGGCTTCCCGGCTGGAACTATTACGTCGCCGCGATCTTTTTTATTGCGGACATGACGGATATTCTGGACGGCTATATTGCGCGCAAGCGAAATCTTGTCACCAACTTCGGCAAGTTCATGGACCCGATTGCAGACAAGCTCTTGTTCTGCTCGGCGTTTATCATGATGACGTATATGCATATGCTCAACCCCATCCTTTGCATCATCTTTGTGGGTCGTGAAATCATCGTCTCCGGCTTCCGGCTCGTGACCGCGAACAGCGGCAAAGTCATCGCGGCGAACTGGCTCGGCAAGCTCAAGAGCGGCCTGCAGGTGGCCGCAATTCTGGCAACTCTGCTCGGCAACCCGTTCTTTTCGCGCTGGAATTTTCCGTTTGACTTCGGTCTTATGTGCACCGCAGCGGTGTTCACCATCTGGTCTGCGGTCGACTACATCGTCGCTAACCGGAACGCCGTCAACTGGAATTAACAAAACAAAGCGAATCCATACAGCAATTATGCTGTTTAGAATAAGGAAGTGAACCAATCATGATCGCAGAAATCGTCTCCGTCGGTACGGAATTACTCATGGGTCAAGTCGTCAATACGGACGCGCAGTTTATCGCTCAGCGGCTCGCCCCGCTCGGATTTCAAGTGTTTTATCACACGACCGTCGGAGATAACGCTAAGCGGCTCACGGCGGTCGTTCATCAGGCTGTGGAACGCTCGGATGTCGTCGTCTTCACGGGCGGCCTTGGGCCGACCGACGATGATCTCACGAAGGAAACCGTTGCCGCGGCGCTTGGGCTGACCGTAGAACTCATTCCCGAAGAGGCAGAGCGGCTGAAAAAGCATTTTGAAACCCGCGGCTACGTATTCACGCCCAACAATCTAAAGCAGGCGAGTTTTCCCAAAAACGCAACCATACTGCCAAACGCGTTTGGCACCGCGCCCGGCTGCATCATGACCGCGGAAAACAAGATGGCGATTCTCTTGCCCGGGCCACCGAGAGAGCTCTTCCCGATGTTTCAAAACCACGTCATGCCCTATCTGGAAAAGCTCAGCGGAAACAAGCTGTATTCGCGCGAGCTTCGCATCTTCGGCAAAGGCGAATCGACCATTACCTATGAACTGAGGGATATCATCGAAAACCAAACGAATCCGACCGTCGCGCCGTATGTCAAAACCGGCGAGGTCTCCCTTCGCGTCACCGCGCTGTGTCAAAATGAAGCGGAAGGCGAGCAGCTTGCGCGCCCGATGATCGGCGTAATAATTTCCCGTCTGGGCGATATCGTCTACTCCACGGTCGGCGAATCCCTGCCGGAAACCTGCGCGCGCATGCTGGAGGACGATGGTCAAATGCTCGCGATTGCTGAGAGTTGCACCGGCGGCATGATCGCGAGCGAGCTTGTCGCCATCCCCGGTTGCTCCAAGTTTCTGCTAGAAGCCTGCGTCACCTATTCGGACGCAGCGAAGGTTGCGCGGCTCGGCGTTCGGCAAGAGACGCTGGATCAATTTGGCGCGGTCAGCGAGCAGTGTGCCCGCGAGATGGCGGACGGCATGCGAAAAGTTTCCGGCGCGGACTATGCGCTCGCGACGACGGGCTATGCTGGCCCCGACGGCGGTACGGAGGAAAACCCGGTCGGCACGGTCTACATCGCGCTCTCCCGTCCGGGCGAAACGTTGGTCAAGCGCATTTCTCTCCATGGTGACCGCGCACGGATTCGCGAGATCGCATCCCTGCATGCGTTCGATGTACTCAGAAGAAAGCTCTGCCTCGAATAAACGCGAAAAATGCGTGAAAACGCGGCAAAAAACGCTGTACGGATCTATCGCCTCGTGCTATAATGGCAATAACGAATGCGATCATTTGTTCCTATCGCCTGCATCCTTCCGTCCTTCGGAACGGCAAGCGGCCTGATAGCGCAATGGTACACATACCTTGTTCAAACAAGATTGATTGCAACGAACGAAAGGAATACCAGAATGGTCGAAAAAGAAAAAGCATTGGAAATTGCCCTGGGTCAAATTGAAAAGCAGTTTGGCAAAGGCGCGATTATGAAGCTCGGCGACGCTGCTGCGCGCACGCCGGTTGCAACCATCTCAACGGGTTGCCTTCCGCTGGACTATGCGCTCGGCGTGGGCGGCATTCCGCGCGGCAGAATTATTGAAATCTTCGGGCCGGAATCCTCCGGTAAAACAACGATTGCCTTACATATCATTGCGGAGGGCCAGCGTGTAGGTGGAACCGCCGCGTTTATCGACGCAGAGCACGCGCTCGATCCGGTCTATGCCGAGGCGCTTGGCGTTCGTGTTGACGATCTATATGACTCCCAGCCGGATACCGGCGAGCAGGCGCTGGAGATCACCGAGGCGCTCGTGCGCAGCGGTGCCATCGATGTGATCGTTGTGGACTCCGTCGCGGCGCTTGTTCCCAAGGCGGAGATTGAGGGCGATATGGGCGATGCACACGTCGGCCTGCAGGCGCGGTTGATGAGTCAGGCGCTTCGTAAGCTCACTGGTGCCATCAACAAGTCCAACACCATCGTCATCTTCATCAACCAGTTGCGCGAAAAAGTCGGCGTCATGTTCGGCAACCCCGAAACCACACCGGGCGGAAAAGCACTCAAGTTTTATGCCAGCGTCCGTCTCGACGTGCGCCGCATCGACGCGCTCAAGAACGGCACG
>JAQVML010000171.1 GCA_028703645.1 Eubacteriales bacterium | reverse complement strand
ACGGACGCGTAGTTGGTGAAGTAGAGCATGGAACCTACCGCCGCGAGGAAGGAACCGATCACGAACGTCACCGAAATGACGGTGTTGATTCGGATGCCCATGAGTCGGCTGGTTTCAAAGTCTTTTGAGACCGCGCGCATCGCCATGCCGACCTTGGTGTACTTGATGAGCAGCGTGAGCAGCACCACCAATACGATGGTCAGAATCGGCGTCACCACCGTAACCATCTTGGTGGTCGAACCCCAGATCGTAATCGTTTGGCTCAGCCACGGGATGGCGGGATACACTTTTGCAAGGCCGCCAGTGAAGTAGAGCGCGGCGTTTTGCAGCAGGTAGGAAACGCCGATGGCGCTGATCATGACGGACATGCGCGGCGCCGTGCGCAGCGGCTTATAGGCCGCGCGCTCGATGATGAAACCCAGCACGACGGTTAGGATCAGCACGAGTGGAATGGCGATGGTCACGGGGAGCACCGTTGAAAGATAGACCATCATGAGTCCGGCGCACATGAACACATCGCCATGGGCAAAGTTGATCAGGCGCAGAATGCCGTAGACCATCGTGTAGCCGATGGCAATCAGCGCATACTGCCCGCCGACCGATATTCCCGAAAGGATATACGAAAGGTTGGCGTGTAGAAAATCGAGCATTGATTAGCCTCCATCCATGCCGCATCCGAAAGGCGGAGCGGCTCCGTTAAAAAAACGACCGGAAACCCTTTGCCGGGCTTCCTCTCATTGTAAGGCGGGAGAGATTCACGGTTCCGGCGGCGATATCGCCGCAAGAGCAAGAAGGGAACCCTATGAGAAACCCGCTCCTACAAAGTGCGGCGGGGGTATTGTCTCCCCCGCCGCATTGATTTTTACGTCGATTAACCAATCGTGACCGGGGGCAGGGCGTCCCACGCACCGGTTTCCGTGTTCGCGTGCTTGACATACGCGGTGTTGCGGATGGCGTCGCCATTGACCTGATCGAGTGCGATCGGGCCGGAGACGCCTTCATAGGTGGTGCTCCAGAGGGCGGTCATGATGGCGGCAGGATCAACACTTGCGGCCTTCTTCATGGCTTCGAGGGCGAAGAAGTACGCGTCATACCCCATCGCGGTGACCGCGGCAACGGTGTCGTCACCGCCGTTGTTGGCCAGCTGCGTTGCATCCGCCTTAACCCAGGCTTTGAAGCCCGCGTCGAATTCGGCATTTGCGCCTTCGGGATAGAATGTGGTAACGGTGACGTCAACGTTCTTGCCTTTCGCGGCCTGGAGGATCACGTTGCTATCCCAAGTATCGCCCGCGAGAATCGGCATACCGAGCGCCTGAGACTGCGCCTGATCGATGATCAGCTGGGCAGCTTCGGTGGACACCGGCGAGAAGAAGACCGCGGATCCGCTGTTCTTTGCGTTGTTGATGTAGCTCGTGAAGTCGCTGTTGCCGTCCGGGAAGGTATCCTGCACGCAGGTGCCGCCGAGCGCTTCAAACGCCTTGACGAAGTAGTTCACAAGTCCGCCCGAGTAATCGTCACCCAGTTTGGAGAGGCAGTACGCCGTCTTCACGCCGAGGGTGCTGAACGCATAGTTCGCCAGAACCGTGCCCTGGAACGGATCGAGGAAGCAGATGCGGAAATAGTGCTTGTTGCCTTCGGTAACCTGCGGGTTGGTGCAGGTGATGCCGATTGCCGGAATGCCGGCAGCTTCAAACGTCGGGGAAGCCGCGATGGACACGCCCGAGCCATAGGAACCAAGCACAACCGCAACACCAGCGGAAACCAACGTGGAAGCAGCGGAGGCCGCCTTGTCGTTGGAGCTCTCGTTGTCGACCTTGACGAGCTGCACATCATACGTCTTTCCGTTGATTTCAACGGTAGGGCTGACGGAGTTTGCGTACGCAACGCCAAGCGTCTCCTGCTTGCCGCCCGCGCCGTTATCGCCGGATGCGGGTTCGTAGATGCCGATCTTCACGACAGGGTTGCCGGAAGCAGGCTTGTCTGCGGCAGCGGTGTCGGTGGTCGCGGCGGGCGCTGCACAGGCAGCAAACGACGCGACGAGAACGAGCGCCAGTAGAATCGCTACTAACTTCTTCATGAACTCTTTCCTCCATTTTTTCTTTTGCGTTCCAGATGAACCAAATGCGCCAACGCAAACCATACGTAGACGCCTATTGAAAATTATAAACTTCAATCCTGCCCGATGCAACCCTATCTATGCATGCAATATGCAATATATAATTCTGATCGCCGTTGAAATGTCCGTGTGCGGCAGCAAATGCAGGAAAGCCTTCAAACCCCATCGTATTGGCGGTTTTTAAGCAAAAATTTAGCACCTAGCGTCGGAATTGTGCAGCCCGTCCTGCGGCATAAAAAATGTTTGGCCGCATGAATAAATGTGGAATCAGATGGTTGAATTTACATTTATACGCTTTGAAAACATGCCGGTGGAAAAAGTGATTGAAAAGCGACTGAACGTGAAAAAACTTCTGTTGACAAGCGGGATATTTTCTTATATACTGCTCAAAATGAGTAAAATCTGAAGGAGAGGCAGGAGCAAGGATGAGTCCGCGCGTGCAAGCAAGCAAGTATCAAAAACGCCGCCGCGCTCCCCGTATTCCTTTTCTTCTTTTCCCGTTTGATTTGGTGTTCAAAGCTTTGATGAAAGAGATTTTTCTTTTCATTCAAAGCTTTTTTATTGCCAAAGACTCCTCCCACATTTCGGCTTTGATTTCGAAGAGAGATTTCTTTTTCGATCAAGGCTTTTTTATTAGACTTTTCCAATCGAAGCTTTCGCTTCTGAGAATTGTTTTCCCTCAATTCTATATTTGTTTTCCAACATCGGTTATTTAACCGGTGTTTTTTTATGACCAGACCCGCCCGCGCGCGGAGGAGCGAAAAAAGGAGAGAGAAACAACCATGCTGAAAAACAGAAGCCTGATCGCGCCGAGCGACCTGACCCTCGAAGAGATTGAGGAACTCATGCGCCTGAGCGAAAAAATCCTGCAAACGCCGGAGCGTTACGCCGCGGTCTGCCGTGGCAAATTGATGGCAAGCCTGTTCTACGAGCCTTCCACCCGCACCAAGTTTTCCTTCGACGCGGCGATGCTCCGCCTCGGCGGCAACACGCTGGGATTTTCGGACCCCAACACCAGCAGCACGGCAAAGGGAGAAACCATCGCGGACAGCGCGCGCACAATCGGTAAATACGCCGATCTGATCGTCGTTCGCCACCCGAAAGAGGGCACGGCAAAGCTCATGAGCCGCTACGCGGGCATTCCGGTCATCAACGCGGGCGACGGCGGACACCACCACCCGACGCAGACACTCACCGACCTATTGACCATCCGCCACTATAAGGGAAGTTATAGCGGACTGACGGTCGGCGTCTGCGGAGATCTGAAATTCGGGCGCACGATCCACAGCTTAGTCACCTGCCTCGCGCGGTATGAAAACGTACGCTTCCTCTTTATCTCGCCGGAAGAGCTGACCATGCCCGCCTTCGTGAAAGAGGAACTGAACGCAAAAGGCGTATCCTACACCGAAACCACCGACCTTGAGGGTGCGATCTCGCAGCTGGATGTGCTCTATATGTCCCGCGTGCAGCGCGAGCGCTTCATCAGCGAGGAGGAATACCTGCGGCTCAAGGACTACTTCATCCTCACTGCGGAAAAGATGCAGCTCGCCAAATCGGACATGATCGTGATGCATCCCCTGCCGCGCATCAACGAGATCGCGACCGATGTGGACAGCGACCCGAGAGCCGCATACTTTGAGCAGGTACGATACGGCATGTTCGTGCGCATGGCGCTGATCATGAAGTTGCTCGGCGCGGAAGAGCCGGCATAAGCAAGACGAAAGCAGGAGGATAAAAAGATGGTCAACGTATCAAAAATCAAAGAAGGCATCGTGATCGACCACATCAGGGCGGGTCACGGATATAAAATCTTTCAGCAGCTGGGCCTCGACCGCCTCGACGACGTGGTCGTGCTCATGCGCAATGTGGACAGCGAGAAGATGGGCAGAAAAGACCTCATCAAGATCGAGTCCAACCTCGACATCAACCTAGACGTGCTGGGCCTCATCGACCCGGGCGCGACGATCTCCTACATCAAGGATGGCGAACGGGTGAAAAAAGTCAGCCTCACGCCGCCGGAGACGGTCACGGGGATTCTGACCTGCCGAAACCCGCGCTGCATCACAAATCAGGAACACATCACGGACATCAAGTTCCATCTTGTGGACGCCGCTACCAATCAATACGCCTGCGAATACTGCGACGCACGCACGCGCCTGTAATCCGATAGAACCAGACCCCGCAAACGCGAAAGGAGAAACGGTATGATTACGCTTTATCGAAACGCCCGCCTCATCGATGCCAACGGCGACCGCTACGGAGATCTCTGCACACAGGACGGCATCATCACCTCTTGTGCGCCGCTCTGCTGGCAGCGGGCGGACAAGGTGATCGACATGAGGCGAAACGCGCTCATGCCGGCGTTTATCGACCTACACTGCCACCTGCGCGACCCCGGCTATCCCGAAAAAGAAACCATGGAGACGGGCATGCGCGCGGCGCTCAAGGGCGGATATGCGCACCTGACCGCGATGGCGAACACCAATCCCGTGATGAGTACC
>JAQVML010000170.1 GCA_028703645.1 Eubacteriales bacterium | reverse complement strand
GCACGAACCTGTCTGCTACGGTAAATTTTCCAACTTTAAGATGGTATATTTCCCCGGCACTCCAGAACTCATCGGGCAATATATTCCGGTGACGATTACCAACGTTCGCAAAAATTCGCTTTACGGGAAGCGCGCGAACGCATAAACAATTTTTACGACAAGAAAACCAAAAGACGGAGGATCTATGGAATTGATTGAACTGGCAAGAGAGCTTGGGCTTGCGCTCGCAAACTCTTGTGAATTTACGCGCATGAAACAGGCGCAAAACGATTTTGAACAAAATGAAGCAATTGCAGTTCTTATGCAGGAACTCAACGAAAAGCGCGACCGGCTCATCGGCATTCTGGCGGATGAAGAAGGAGACGATCTGCAGGCGGTTTCGCTGACCAACGATATCGATCGATTGGAAGAGCAGCTAAAGGAAAGCCCGCTTTATAGTGAACTCATCGACGCGCAAGCCGCGTTTTCTACCGTGCTGACCGCGGTAAACGACGAAATCAACGCCTGTATTGGCGCACAGACGAGCGCGAGCCAAGGTTGCAGTGGGGATTGCAGCGGCTGTGGCGGATGTAAACATTAAATTTGCTGATTTGTTTTGATCAGTTTGTTTTAGAAATATGTTTTAATAAACCCGAACGACGGAGGAATGAATGCCTGCTTCGATGACGCCGATGATGCGGCAATATCTGGAACTCAAAGAGAAATACAGCGATTGTTTGCTGTTTTTTCGCCTCGGCGATTTTTATGAAATGTTTTTTGAGGACGCAAAGACCGCCGCAAAAGAGCTGGATTTGGTCTTGACGGGACGCGATTGCGGGCTAAGCGAGCGAGCGCCGATGTGCGGTGTACCGTATCACGCGGTCGACAACTATATTTCAAAGCTCATCGAAAAAGGGTATAAAGTCGCAATCTGCGAACAGATGGAAGACCCGTCCCTCGCAAAAGGACTCGTCGAGCGGGACGTCATTCGCGTCATTACGCCCGGTACGGTGATTGAAGACCGTATGCTGGACGAGGGACAAAACAGCTATATCGCCGCCATCGCCGCGGGCGAAAGCACAATTGGCCTTGCGTATGCGGATGTTTCGACGGGCGAGTTCTATTTATTGCAGTTGAGCGGAAAACAACCATCAGTTGCGCTGCTGGATGAGCTGGAACGAATCCGCCCGCGCGAGATCATTGCGGAACCAACGCTGTTTTTACAGCAACTGCTTTCGCGCCAGATTTCGTCTTCCTATTATCTGGAACAATACAGCGCAAGCGCATTTTTACCGGAAAGCGCGCGCGATATGCTCAAGCGGCATTTTTCTGTGAATTCGCTCACCGGCTTCGGCGCAGATGAAGTGCCTTATGCCGTCTCCGCCGCAGGCGCACTGATGCGCTATCTCGACGAGACGCAGAAAAACGCGCTGTCGCATATTCAGGGAATGCGCCTGCTCAATCGCAGCCAGTATATGGTGCTGGATTCGACCACACGGCGTAATCTAGAACTCACGCAGCCGCTTCGCTACGGTGGAAACAAGAAAAACACGCTAATCCATCTACTGGATCACGCAAAGACCGGCATGGGCGGCAGAATGCTTCGCGACTGGGTCGATCGCCCGCTGCAGTCCATTCAAGAAATCGAGCGCAGGCTGGACGCGGTTGATGCGCTCAAAGAGAACCTGTCTCAGCGCAAACAGCTACAAGAACTGCTGCACGGCATGTATGACATTGAGCGGCTTTGCAGCAAAATCGTCTACGGCTCGGTCAACGCGCGGGACTGCGTTGCGCTGACGCAAACGATTCAGCGCGTTCCGATCATCAAAGAAGCACTCCGCACGAGCGAAAGCGCGGCGCTGAGCGATATTTCACGCGATCTGGACGAGATGGAGGACGTGCTTCGCCTGCTTCTTTCCGCCATTACGGAGGAACCGCCCGCGACGCTGAAGGACGGCGGATTTATTCGAGCGGGATATAATGCCGAGGTGGACGAACTGCGCAGCATCGCGGAGAATTCACAATCCTGGCTGGAGAACTTTGAGCAAGCGCAGCGCGAGAGCACGAAGATTAAATCCCTGCGCGTGAGCTATAACCGCGTGTTCGGGTACTATATCGAGGTCACAAAGTCGTATCTTGCGCAGGTGCCGTATGAATACGAGCGGAAGCAGACCCTCGCCAATGCGGAGCGATTTGTAACGCCCGAACTCAAAGAGATGGAGCAAAAGATACTCGGCGCGAAGGATCGGCTCGTCCTGTTGGAAAACGAGTTATTTGCCTCCATTCGCGAAGTGCTTGTCAATTGCACGGGCAGGCTCCAGCAAAACGGCGCGCTAATTGCGGAACTGGACTGCTATGTTTCGCTCTCGGAAGTAGCGAGCAACAACCAATATTGCCGCCCGAAGTGGAACCAGCAGGGGAGAATCAAGATTATCAACGGTCGGCACCCCGTGATTGAAAGCGCGATGAAGGAGCCGTTTGTTCCCAACGATGTGCTGCTGAATCGAACGGAGGATCGGCTCTTGATCATCACCGGCCCAAACATGGCAGGCAAGAGCACCTACATGCGCCAGACCGCGCTGATTACACTCATGGCGCATATCGGCTCGTTTGTTCCCGCAATGGAGGCGGATCTCTCCATTGTCGACCGGATTTTCACCCGAATCGGCGCGAGCGATGATCTCTCTTCCGGTCAAAGTACATTTATGGTGGAGATGAGCGAGGTTGCGAATATTCTCCATAACGCGAGCGAAAACAGCCTGTTGATTCTGGACGAAATCGGCAGAGGCACGAGCACGTTTGATGGGCTCAGCATCGCGTGGTCGGTGCTGGAATACATTGCGGACGCGAAAAAGTGCGGCGCAAAGGCGCTGTTTGCCACACACTATCATGAATTGACCGAGCTGGAAGGCGAGCTTTCCGGCGTAAAAAACTTTCGCGTAACGGTGCGTGAAATCGGCGAAGACATCGTTTTTTTACGAAAGATCGTGCGCGGCGGCGCGGATCAAAGCTTTGGCATTCAGGTGGCTCGCCTTGCAGACCTGCCGGAGGCGGTGCTCTCCCGCGCAAAAGAGATACTCGAAAAACTGGAATCTGCGGATATTGCGGCAAAGCGCGAGCCCGCCAAGATTGAGACCAGCGTGCAACCTTCGCTGCTGGACGAGAGCGGGGAAGAGAGCGCGCTGCGCATCATCCGCGAGATGGACATCAATCATCTCACGCCGCTGGAAGCGCTCAATCAGCTCTTCGCGCTGCATGCAATGCTGAAACACTCATAACAGACCACGACCACAGGAGCGACTTGAACGGAGAAATTATGCCAAAGGTACACGTTTTACCACCGAGAATTGCAAATCAGATTGCCGCGGGCGAGGTCGTTGAGCGGCCGAGTTCGGTTGTAAAAGAACTGGTGGAAAACGCAATCGACGCGGGCGCAACGGCGATTACCATCGAGATTGAAAACGGCGGGCTGGATAAAATTCGAATCACCGACAACGGCAGCGGAATTGCGGACGAAGACTGCGAAACCGCGTTTTTACGGCACGCAACCAGCAAAATCTCTTCTGCAAACGACTTATTCGCGATTCACTCGCTTGGTTTTCGTGGAGAAGCGCTGGCTTCCATCGCCTCGGTCTCGCGCGTGACACTACAAACGCAGACGGAAGACGACGACCTGGGTACGCTGATTCGCTATGAAGGCGGAGACCTGGTGGAACATAAGCGCACCGCAGGGATGCGCGGCACCTCGATTGAGATAAGAAACCTGTTTTACAATGTCCCCGCGCGACTCAAGTTTGTTAAAAGCGCACGCGCGGAGAGCGCGGCGATTGGAGACTATATTGCGCGGCTGATTCTCTCGGTTCCGCAGATTGCGATTCATTTTGTCAACGGAGAGAAGACCGTATACCGCTCGACCGGAAACGGCAGCGCGAAGGATGCGCTGTTGTGCGTCTATGGCGTCAGCGTTGAGCGGCAGATTTGTCCCGTTGCGTTTGACGACGGGTACCTGAAGATTACGGGCTATGTGGGTGTGCCGGATCTTGCGCGCAACAATCGCTCCGGGCAAACGATTTTGCTCAACGGGCGCATCATTCGCTCCAACGCGCTAAGCAACGCGCTTTCCCGCTCGTTTGATACGCGCGTGTTGATCGGTCGCTTCCCGTTTGCGGTGCTGTATCTAAACATTGCGTATGCCGAGGTGGATGTCAATGTGCATCCGTCGAAGATGGAAGTGCGCTTTACAGACGAGCAGCGCGTGACTAGAAGCGTCGTTGTCGCCTGTTCGGAAGCGTTGATTCGCAGCTATGTGCCGACGATTGAGATTCAGCGCGAAACGCCGAATCCGGTCGAATCGCAAACGTTTACCGTGCCGGAGGAAGCGACGAGGGTCGACCTTCGCGCGCCGATCATGCGGCCCAGCAGTTCGCTTCAAGAAAGCGGTTATTCGAGCATGCCTCCGCGCATTCCGACCTATCGCATGCCCCCGCGCAAACAGGAAGAACAAGCGCGCACAGAGACGGTGCCGGTGTTTTTTACAAAATCGTCGGAACCGCTGTCGGAACCGATGCACATCATCGGCTGTGCGTTTGACACCTATTGGTATGTGCAGCAGGGTGATCTTGTCTTCTGCATCGACCAGCACGCGGCGCACGAGCGCTTGCTCTACGACGCGCTGATGGCGAGGCAAGCC
>JAQVML010000169.1 GCA_028703645.1 Eubacteriales bacterium | reverse complement strand
TCAAAGACCCGGATTAATCTGCCGACACGAGAAAACAAAAAAGCCCCGGACGAATCTCGTTCGGGGCATAGTCTGTTAAAAAAGTCTTTGGGATTGTTAAGGGTCGTAACCCTAAACCCGTAAAATTCCGGCTGCGTCGGTTGATCCGACGCAACGGAACGCCCAGAATGGGCGATGTCTCTGTGCGTTTTGCCGCCCGGGAGCCCGGAGGGCGAGAGGCAAAACGTGGTTATCCCGTCGAAAAACTAATTTTTCGACGGCCTGAGCCCCGGACGAGTCTCGTTCGGGGCATGCTTGCGTTTTGGTGATTCAGAGGGATCAATCGTCGACGCCGACCATGACGGAGGTTGCCTTGATCACCGCGTATGCGGTCATGCCGATCTTGAGTCCCAATTCGTGGATGGCGCTCATCGAAATGGTGGAGGAGATGACGTTTCCGCCGCCGATGTCGATCTTCACAATGCCGTTTACCGCGCCTTCCTCGATGGATACAATCTTGCCTTTGAGCTGATTTCTCGCGCTGAGTTTCATGATTCGCTCAACTCCTTCCTTTTCTTTATCGTATCACGAATCTTCGCCAAATCAAGCGCGAAGACGCGAACTTTGGTGATCCAGTCACCGGAAAAGAAAGGACGATGCGATAGAGAAGTTTGGACTACACGTTTTCTTCATTAAGCGCGTGGCTCAAAATCTCCGCGAGCAGCGCTGCACCTTCTTGCGCGCGCGCCGACATGCCGATTCCCTGCTCCGTTGTCGCGGGCTGTATGCCGACGAGGCATGTTTGGCAGTTGCAGGCGAGCTTGAGGTAGCTAATCAGCATCGGCAGTGGCAGCATATGCGTCGAAAACGAGAGCCCCGCCGCCCGTTCTTCCGGCAACAGCTGGATGGAACCCGCGGGCAACTCCAGAAACGCCGCATCCACCACGACCAGCAGATCGGGGTGAAATTCGCGGATCAAGCCGGAAAAATTCTCCGGTGCCGGGCCGCCGAGAACGAGCAGGAGCCGACCCGTGGCCTCACCAACGGGAATGCCGAGCCGGGCGGAAAGCTGATCGATGCAGAAAAGCCCCGCCGCGTCGTCATGGCAAAGCTCGGTGCCGACGCCAAGGATGCAGACCCGATTCTGGCCCGCAAATGCCTCGGAAAAAAAGGATGCTAGTTCGCTCACAGCTCGATTTCCAGACTCTCGCGATTAAAGTTTGCGAGCAGTACGTCGCTGGAACAGCTTAGGCACTTTTTTGGGCAGGTATCCACACACTGGCAGCAGAAGACGCAGCGGCCGAGGTTGAGATAGGCGTGCATCTGCTTTTCTTCCTTGGTGCCAAGGTTTTTAATCGTGATGGCCCCCGTGGGACAGTCGCGCATGCACATCACGCAATTGATGCAAGTCGTCGAGTCATACAGCAGTTTTCCGCGATACCCTTTTTGAATGCCGTCTTCTCCAAACTGATGCACCTGCGTCGCGGGATTTCGAAAGAGGTTTTTGATTGCGAGCCCTGCGAGTCCGCCGGGACGCTCCTGTTTGTTTTTCATAAACCAAGCCCTCCCCGCAGCAGCAAGTTGAGTATCATCTGCGCCATTGCCAGCGGCGTTAAGATCGACCAGAAGAATTTCAGCGTTTGGTCGATGCGGATGCGCGCCATCGTTGCGCGCAGCAACACCATGATCAGCACAATGCCGAAGGTTTTACCCAGATACAGCACAAAATCCAACCACGGCGTTCCGGTAGAAAACGGCAGATACAGTGCCGCGAGCACGGAGGCAATCGCGGTGAGCTCCGTAATCGCCGTCGCGCGAAAATAGGCAAGATACCGTCCGCTGTATTCCACCAGCGCGCCGCCGACGATCTCCGTCTCCGCTTCCGGCGCGTCAAACGGCATGCGCTCCAACTTGCTTTGCGAAGTGAGCAGAGAGATCAGAAACGCGGGGATATTGATCAGTGTATACAGCGGGTGTGCTGCGTAAAACGCCGAGATGCCGGAGATCGACCAGCTGCCTGCGAGGATTGCCGGAGAGAGAAACGCCATAAACAGCGGCACCTCGTAGGCAAACATCTGTGTCAGCGTGCGAAATGCGCCGATGGTGGAGTAAACCTCGTGACTGCTGTATCCCGCGAGAAAATGGCACAGCGTCGGGATCGTTAAAAGATACAGCACCGCGATCAGATCGCCGGAATAGGCGGTGATTGCCGTGCCTCCCCAAATGGGAATGCAGAGGAACGCCGCGCAGACGGCGGCCAGCGAAACGGTCGGCAGGGCGGCAAAAAAGAACTTGTGCGCGTTGCGCGGCACGATGACTTTTTTGCCGATGAGCTTGAGCATATCCGCCAGTGGCTGATACCACGGCGGGCCTTTGCGGCTCTGCATGCGCGCGTAAACTTTGCGATCCACAAACTCCAACAGAAACGAATACGCGCCGAGGAACAGAAGCCCGGGGAAGACAAGCACATGAAAAATGGCAAGCAACATGCTGAGTGTTCCCCTTTCTTAAAACTCGCGGATTTTGATCGATCCGGGATCGATGCCGCGTGCTTTGTATTGCTCGATGGACAGCGCGCGAATCTGCGCCCAGTCCGTGAGTTGGTTGACGCCGTCGCCGATGAGATGAATCGCGCGATCTGTGCAGGAATAGCAAGGGTCGATTGCGGCGATGATGATCGGCACATCCGCAAGCTGGAATCCTTCCAGCATGTGGCTCATGCCGTGCCAGTTTGCCTCGGACGGCGCGCGCACGCGAACGCGATCCGGCGCGTCCGCACCGGTCGAACGGATATAGTGAATATCCTCGCCTCGCGGAGCCTCTACGCGGCTGAGCGCTTCGCCAACGGGCAGCTTGCGCGGCGGGCGAACGGAGATCGGACCATCCGGAATCTCTTTGACCATGATGCGGATGAGGCGAATCGCCTCCAACATCTCTTTGACGCGCACCAACGTGCGCCCGTAAACATCGCAATGATCGTCGGTGACCGGGTTGACGGCGATTTCGCGAAACACGCCGTAAGGCTCGGTCACGCGGATGTCGTCCATAATGCCCGCGGCCCGCGCAACGGGGCCGACCGCGCTGTATTTTTTCACATCCTCCGGCAACAGCACGCCGATGCCCTTGAGCCGCGCAATCAGCGTGCTCTCGGTCATGGCGAGATCGGCGTAATACTTCAGCTTCTCTTCCAGAAGATCGCAGACGTGGAGAACGTCCTCCATCAGCTCCGGTTCCAGATCGCGCCGCACGCCGCCGTACGTATTGACCCCGTAATTCACGCGGTTGCCGCCGATGCGCGCCAGAAGATCCAGCACCAGCTCGCGATCGCGCCAGGTATACATAAACAGCGTATCAAAACCGATTTCGTGCGACGCCACGCCAAGCCAGAGCAGATGGCTGTGCAGCCGCTCCAGTTCGCCGACGATGCCGCGGATGTAGTGCGCCCGCCTCGGCACTTCTAGCCCTGCCAAATCCTCAAACGTCTGACAAAAGCAGGAGGTGTGCGCATGGGAGCAGATGCCGCAAACGCGCTCAATGATATACAGCGCCTGAATATAGTTGCGGCTTTCGCAGGCTTTTTCGATGCCGCGGTGATTATAGCCGATTTCGACGACCGCGCGCTCCACCTTTTCGCCATCCAGCGTAATCTTAAAGCTGCCCGGCTCTTTGAGAGACGGATGCTGCGGGCCAATCGGCACAACGACTTTATGGTTGCGTTCGTTCTTTTCGCGATCGCTCATTTGGCATCCTCCTCCTTGGGCGGCTCATAGGTGACGGTCTGTTTGTTGAAATACGCGGGGTTCCACTCTTTGCGCAAGGGATATTCGCCCTCCGGCCAGCAATCGGGCAGGGGATAACGCGGGCCTTCCGGCAGGCCGGAAACCTGCACGCCAAAGAGGTCGACCAACTCCCGCTCGTGCAGCACCAGCGAGGGATAAAGCTCACCCATGGAGCGCACATTTGGCGCGCTCTTTGGCACGCGCTCGCGCAGAACCAGCAAAACATCTTCGTCGTTGGAGAGGATATAGGAAATTCCGATGTCCGCTCCTTCATCCGTGCCGATGATGTGCTTGCCCTTGTGGTAGCCTAGCGTCAGGTTGGCGAAATGGAGCGCCTCTTCAAACGCGGCAGGGGTGGTAAAGACCGTAAATATGCGTAGAGGATGATTGGAAACCGCCTCCAGCGCGGGGAAGTGCTGATTCAGCGCCAGGATTGTCTCTTCCGTGTTCATTTGCCCTTCGCCTCCTTTTGATCGAGCGTGCTAAGCAACTTGCCCACCGCGTCGATAATCGCCTCCGGTCGCACGGCGCAGCCGGGGATGTAGGCGTCGACCGGTACGACGGTGTCGATGCCGCCGGTTACGCAATAGCAGCTGTCGAAGATGCCGCCCGTACAGGCGCAGGTGCCGACCGCGATGACGAACTTTGGCGTGGACATCTGGTCGTAAATCTGCTTGAGACGGTCGCGCGTTTGCAGCGTGACCGCGCCCGTGCAGACCAGCACGTCCGCATGCTTCGGGCTGCCCTGTTGCAGAATGCCGAGGCGCTCCAGGTCGTATTGCGGGGTCAGGGCATCTACCACCTCAATATCGCAGCCGTTGCAAGCGCCCGCGTTGAAGTGGATGATCCAGGGGGACTTTTTCTCCCCCCATGCAATCGCTTTATCGAGTAAACCCATACTTTTTTTCCTTTATTGAT
>JAQVML010000168.1 GCA_028703645.1 Eubacteriales bacterium | reverse complement strand
GGATTGGGTGCAGCGGATGTATCAGGATAAGGGTTCTTACGAAGAAGTCCGAGAAATCTTTGACGTCATCGATCTGATCATGCAGCACGGCACCGACCGCGCGATGGAAGAAGGATCACAGGCGGGCGCCGCAGACTTTGCAAACGGCAAGGCCGCGATGTTCTTGCAGGGTACCTGGGCCGCGGGCACCATCCTCGAAACCAACCCGGACT
Source organism: Eubacteriales bacterium (assembly GCA_028703645.1). Taxonomy (GTDB): domain Bacteria; phylum Bacillota; class Clostridia; order Christensenellales; family CAG-138; genus UBA7703. The sequence goes on along the minus strand of JAQVML010000168.1, from coordinate 4,488 downwards.
TTGAACTTGGCGTATTCGCGCTGCCGGTCAACAACAACGAAAACTGCACGCGCGTCAACCTTTCAACCTCGACGACGCTTGCCGTACATCCCTCCAGCAAGGAGATGGACCTCGCGCTCGAATTCGCGAACTACGTGCTGGATGATAACGATTCTTCCGCGCTGTTCCAGAGCTGCACGTTTAACCCCATCGCTACTTGCCACACGTTTGAAGCAGCCTCCTGGGTTGCAGACGCCTCCACTTATGTTGCCGCGGGTCGTGCGTATCAAGACCTCGTTTTGCCGAACGCCGTGACCGATGAGCAGGGCAAACTGCTCCAGGAATACTACGTTGGCTCCGTGACGGTCGATCAGTTTATCGCCCGCATGGACGAAGTGTTCAAGCAGGCAAACGCGCTGAACTAAAAAACGAACAAAACCGTGTCGAGAGGGACGAAAGTCCCTCTCTTTTCTAAAAACGAGTCAAAAACGACTCCGCGCACACACGGCGGAGATTGGGGAAACCGTATGAAACAACGTTCCGCGCAGATTGCTGCCAAAAGCAAAACGCGCAAACAAAACTTCTCGCTGCTCTTATTTACGCTTCCGGCGCTGATCGTCTACGCGGTGTTTAAGCTGTATCCGGCGGTCTTTGGCATCTATTATGCCATGACGGACTGGAACGGCATCAACAAGACGGGCTCGTTCGTCGGATTGAGCAACTTTGTCCGCGCGTTTCAGGACGCCTATTTCTGGCAGTCGATCCTATTTACGTTCAAATATGTTGCCGTTATGGTCGTTGTGGCAAACGTCATTGCGCTGATGCTCGCGGTTGCGATCGAGACGCGAAAACACGCGCGCGGCGTTTTCCGCACGGTGTTCTATCTGCCGAATATGATCAGCATGGTCATCGGCGGATATATGTGGATGTTTATCTTTACCAAGGTGCTTTACTATCTGGCGGACAACTATAACGGATTTTCGTTTCTCGATCATATGTGGATCGGAGACCCCAATTACTCCTTTATCGCGATCATCATCGTCGCGGCCTGGGGCACGGTCGGATACCTGATGATCATCTATATGGCGGCGTTGCAAGGCGTGCCAGTTAGCATGAAGGAGGCCGCGGAGCTGGACGGCGCGAACGCCTGGCAGCGCTTTTGGCAGGTGGAGTTTCCGATGATTCGCCACGCGGTGACCATCTGCGTGTTTTGGACGCTAAACGGCGCATTTCAGGTGTTTGACGTGATCTATACCCTCACGGGTGGAGGCCCCGGCAGGGCCACGCAGTCCGCCGCGCTGAACATTTACGAGGAGGCGTTTCGCGGAAATATTCAGTATGGCTATGCAACCGCGAAATCGACGTTATTGCTGATCATCGTGCTGGTGATCACCGCAATTCAGCTTACGGTGATGCGGCGAAGGGAGGAGGAGCTATGAAAAAGAAAAATCTGTTCGCGGCGGGGGTCAATCTTTTCCTGATTCTCTGTGCGCTGTTTACGCTGGCTCCGCTGCTGCTTGCGCTCCTCAATTCGTTTAAAACCAACGGCGAAATCCTCACAAATGTGCTCTCCCTGCCAAAAGCGCTCACGGGCGAAAACTATGTCCGGAGCTTTGGCAAAATGCACTATTTGCAAAGCCTCGGCAACACCGTGTTTCTCGCGGTGGGCGGGGTAGGGCTGATCATTCTGTTTTCGGCTCTCGCGGGGTGGAAGCTTTGCCGAACGAAGACAAAACTATCGAGCTTCCTGCTTTCGCTGTTCGTGTTTTCAATGTTGATACCGTTTAGCTCGATCATGATCCCTCTGTACAAAGTGGTGCTGGCGCTGAAGATTAAGAACTCTCTGCTGGGCCTGTGCTTTGTCTATGCTGGGCTTGGCGTGAGTATGGCGATCTTCCTCTACCACGGTTTTGTAAAGGGAATTCCAAAAGAGCTGGAAGAGGCGGCGGCGATCGACGGCTGTACCCCTCTGCAAACGTTCTTCCGAATCGTGTTTCCAATGCTTAAGCCGGTGACGGCAACCATTTGTATCACCAACGTGCTCTGGATTTGGAACGATTTCTTGCTGCCGCTGATCATACTCTCCGACAACAAAAAATATACGTTACTGCTGTCGACGAACACGCTGTTTGGCCAATATAGCTCGGATTGGTCCGCAATCCTCAGCGCTCTGGTGATCGCGGCGCTGCCGGTGATCGTGTTTTACGCGCTGCTGCAAAAGCAAATCTTAAAGGGAATTACAGACGGAGCGATGAAGGGATGAAGAACGATTTTCTAGTTTGCCGGTCGGATTCGATGTATTGCGGGCAAGAGCGCGTGCTGCTGCGCGGGTTCGGACTCGGTGGGTGGCTGCTGCCGGAAGGTTATATGTGGCAGATGGAGGGGAAATATGACCGCCCGCGCCGCATGGAACAACTCATTGAAACCCTCTGCGGGTCGGAGTACGCCGCCTCATTTTGGGCGCGATACGAAAACAGCTATCTCACAAAGCGGGACATCGAGTGGATCGCGAGTCTGGGATTTAACTCCGTTCGCCTGCCGATCAACGCCCGCAGATTGTTTCGCTTTTCATCCGGGAAAGCAGCGTTTGTGCCCGAAACGCTCGACTGCATCGATCGGTTGATCGACTGGTGTAGAACGTATCAAATCTACGTGATTTTGGATATGCACGCGGCTCCCGGCGGGCAGACGGGGCAAAATATTGACGACAGCGAGCAGGATCAGCCGGAGCTCTTTTTGGTTCCGGACGATCAGGAGAACCTCTGCGCCGCGTGGGAACTGCTTGCTCAACGCTATGAAAACGAAACGGTGGTCGCAGCCTACGACCTGCTCAACGAACCGCTGCCGGACTTCTTTGGCCAATACAACGATCGCGTTCTTCCGCTGTATCGGCGGCTGATTGCACGCATTCGCGCAATTGACCCAAACCATATGATCATGCTGGAAGGCGCGCATTGGGCGACCGATTTTTCGATATTGGACGACATGACAAAAGAAGAAGCAGCCGACAATATCGCACTCCAATTTCACCGGTATTGGAGCGCGCCGGACGAGGAAAGTCTGGATCGATATGTTGCCGCGGCAAAGCGACTGGATGTACCGCTGTATCTGGGCGAGAGTGGAGAAAACAATCTAGACTGGTACACAACAATGTTTCCGCTCTGCGGGCGGCTCAATATTGGTTGGTCGTTTTGGAGCTATAAAAAGATGGATTGCGACAACTCTCCAGTGACGTTTTCGCGTCCAGCGGGGTGGGATCGATTGATGGATTACATCAAAAACGGAGCGAAGATTGAGCAAGCGGAGGCGCAAAGTATTTTTAATGAATTTCTCGCTTGCGTAGAAACGCCGATATACAACACACGCGTCGTCGGTGCGCTGACGCGCACGCCGCCGTTTGCGCTGCCCTGCGAAGCGTTTGACAAGAGCCATATCGTAAACGAGCGGATCGACGGCGCTATCTTGCGCATGCGCGAACAGGCGAGCTTGCTTTTTCGCGACGGGCACGCTGGCGAGCCGGACTATCGGCGTCTCAAAGGAGAGCCGCAGCCGGAGAGCGAAACCGTCGTCGTGCGCCTCCGCGCGGGGGATGCGATCGAGTTTTTTGTCCATATTCCAACGGTACCCTGTTTTGCAACAATTTGGGCCTATGGCAAAGGGGATTTTGTTGTTTCAAGCAACGGTGTTCCCATTTCCTGCAAGCGTGTGGAGGATGAGACGTTTGAATTCACATTGCGCGAGACTGGCGATATCGCGTTGTCGATTCACTGCATACAAGGGCAGATCGATGCCGACCGGATTGAGTTCCGGTAGGGGAAATGCTGTTTGGATGCATCCATAAACGATGGCGAATGAGAGAGGTTGCTTTTACGAGCAGCCTCTTTTGCTATCGCTCCATCCTAATAAAACACTGCGCTTTTTGTGGTTTTGCATCGCAATTCGATCAAACAACGACTAGACCTAGCCTCACTGCGCTTCGACACACAACCTAATTTTGGCATTTTTCCCGAAAAAATTTAGTGGAATGTATTGACACACGAAAATCCATCACCTATAATTAAGTCACTTAAACGCTTAAGCGAATCATTTTCACGTCTGTCAATCTTCTTGTTCTCACTTTCACGCATACATTCCCGATTGAAAAAACAGGTAAGACGGTGTACAATGAATTTGCGAACTTAAACGCTTAAGGGTCACCGTTACAGACCGATATTTGGAAAGTTTAAAAGGAGGAAAGAATTGTGCTGAAAAAATCCACGGTAATCCTTATGGTCGTACTCATGGTTTTGGGTCTCTTTGCCGGTTGTCAGGCGCCCACCGCGACGGAAGCCGCCGCGCCTGCCGAGGCAACGGAAGCGGCAGCAACGGAAACCGCAGCCCCGGCGGCTGAGGAGCCGATTACGATCGACTTCATGAACTTCTCCGCAAACGAGGGCGGCTTGCTCACCCTGAGTTTGATGAAGGATCTGTTTGAAAAAGACAATCCCAACATCAAGATCAACATCGAAA
>JAQVML010000167.1 GCA_028703645.1 Eubacteriales bacterium | reverse complement strand
GAAAGATAAACAGCCGCACAAAGCCTTCGACAAGGCTCCTCCAAATGTGCGGAGAACCATCCTGCCAGTGGATCAACTGGGTCACCAGCGAAGGCAGCAGCACAAACAGCCCGATTGCGAGCGCAACCGCGAATATAACCGCAACAACGATGGCGATATCCATGACGTCCTTACCGGTCTTCTTGGCGAGCCACTTTTCAAAACGGCTCGGCTCTTCGTCAATCGCTTCGCCGTAGAGCTCCGCTGAACGCGTCATCATCTTCATACCTGTTGCGAGAGAGTCCACAAATGCGACGACTCCGCGCACGACCGGCCACTTGAGAATCGGGTTTTGACTCGTCTCTTTTTTTGGTGTGAATTCGGTTTCTATCGTGCCATCCGCTTTTCGAACGGCAAGCGCGATACCGCCGCTCATGGTGCGCATCATGACGCCTTCCATAACAGCCTGACCGCCAACCGAGCATCGTTTCATGATTGATTCCCCTTAATTGCATTCCCATACACAGCGCATGAAGTTTTTCGTTTCATTTCCTGCATGGTTCCGATTATTGTACCATATGCCCGAACAAGCGGGCAAGAAAAAAGCCGTACCCGATGCCCGCCTACCTGGGCAAGAAAAAACCTCCCCCATAAAGGGAAGGTTTTCACGCTTTTTACAGACCGTAACGCTTTTTGAAACGGTCAACACGTCCGCCGCTATCCACAAGCTTTTGTTTGCCGGTGAAAAACGGATGGCACTTGCTGCAGATTTCGACAGTCAGTTCTTCTTTCGTCGAACCGGCCTTGAAGGTCTCGCCGCAAGCACAGCGAACGGTCGCTTCGCCATATTTCGGATGAATATCCTTCTTCATGCTTGATCACTCCTTTAAAACACTACCAAAAGCTAGTATAGCGATTGGAGGTGAAAAAATCAATAGTTTTCTGAATATTTTAGGCACAATGCCTATGTTTTACTCGAATAAACGCTCTATTTGCCAAAGCGGCTCGTGGACATGTTCGTATAGCCGTCTTTTTCGTAGATGCCGACCCAGTCCTTCAGGCGCTGTAAAAACTCCTCATTGTTGTTGGTTTTTTCCAGCATGCTGATGAGGTGCTCCGTCACATCCGCCGTGTTGCCGCCCGCGAGCACTCTGCGAATGGTGCGAACCGCTTCCAACTCCTCCGACGAGAGAAGCAGGTCTTCCCTGCGCGTGCCGGATTTGTAGATGTCGATGGCGGGGAAAATTCTGCGTTCGCTGAGCTTGCGATCCAAATGGATCTCCATGTTACCCGTGCCCTTGAACTCTTCATAAACCATGTCGTCCATACGGCTGCCGGTCTCGGTCAATGCGGTGGCGATGATGGTGAGGCTGCCGCCGTTTTCAATCTTTCGCGCGGCGCCGAAAAAGCGCTTGGGTTTATGCAGTGCGCCCGGGTCCATACCACCGGAGAGCGTCCGTCCCGTCGGCGGGATCGTGAGGTTATACGCTCTGGCGAGTCTTGTGAGGCTGTCCATCAGGATCACGACGTCTTTGCCCATCTCGACGAGGCGCATCGCGCGCTCCTGCACCATCTCGGCGACGCGGGTGTGATGCTCCGGCAGTTCGTCAAACGTGGAATACAGCACTTCGCCTTTGATGGAGCGCTGCATGTCGGTTACTTCCTCCGGCCGCTCGTCGATGAGCAGCACGATCAGGTGTGAATCGGGATAGTTGGTCGCGATTCCGTTGGCAATGCTCTTGAGCAACGTCGTTTTGCCCGCTTTGGGTTGGGAAACAATCATTGCGCGCTGGCCTTTGCCGATTGGCGCGATGAGGTCGATGAGCCGGATTGCGAGGCTGTTTGAGCCCGGCAGTTCCAGCGTATAGCGTTCAAACGGAAACACCGGAACGAGCTCTTCATAGGGCTTGCGCTCTACGATGCTCTCGGGTGATTCGCCGTTGACCGCCGTGATGTACAAGAGCGCCAGAAAACGCTCGCCTTCTTTTGAGGGACGCGTTTTTCCCGTGACCATGTCGCCCGTGCGAAGACCGAATCTGCGGATTTGCGCGATGGAGACATAGACATCGTGCTGACCGGAGAGGTAGTTCTCGCTGCGCAGGAAGCCGTAGCCATCCGGCAAAACTTCCAGCACGCCTTCCGCGTCTCCGCAATCTCCCGTTTGGAGAATCTCCGGCACGGCGGGATTGCTGGTGCCATAATCTTTGTTATAGTAACCTTCGGGATTGCGGGAACGAAAATTCCGGTCGCCCTCAAATCCTGCTTGCTCCGCGCCGAAGTTTGCGGCGCTATTAAACCCTTGCTGAAAGCCGGGCTGCTGATAGCCGCCCTGTGGCTGGTAGTTGTTTTGCTGCTGAAAGGAGTTCTGTTGATAGTTGTTGCGCTGATATCCGCTTTGCTGATATCCACCCTGCTGATAGCCGCCGCTCTGCTGCTGATAGTTCTGCTGATAACTGCCCTGCGGAGAATATTGCCTTCTTTGATATCCGCTCTGTTGCTGGCGGTTGTCATAATAGGGTTTGTTTTGTTGATAGGGACGCGGCGAATAGGACGACCTGCGATAGCCTCCTTCCGCCTCCTGCACGTCAAAGCGCGCGCCGGAGAGATCCGCGCCCGGTGCGCCGGGCATTGCCTCCTGCGCTGCGGGTTGCTGTGCCATCGCTTCGGTCGACGGCTCGCTGCCGCCCTCCGGAGACGAAGAATCGGAAGGTACGACCCCTCCCGCCATAATGATCTCAACGAGCTCATTCTTTCGATATTTGGTCAAGGATTTCACACCTTGTAGCTTTGCGATTTCGCGCAAATCACCAAGGCTTTTCTCCTCTAACTGTTCCTTGTTCAACTGTATACTCCTCTCTACGGTAAGACCAACTGCCTGTTCATTATCAAGAAGCTGATTCGATGTGATATGATTGATATATAATCATATCGTCGGGCGGAATTTTTGTCAATATACGCCACCCTTTTTTCACATCGAGTCTCGTAAATCGAGTACGATCATATAATAGTCTTGTTAAATACTCGTTTGTGTTCGATCAAATGTTGATCATGCGCCGTTTTCTCTTGATTGACACGGTCGGCGCCGAATCGATAATGATTTAACAATACGGGGCATTCGTTCGCTTTAAAAAATACCATGTTCCTGTAACCAAATTGAAAACCTATTGTGCCCTGTCTTTCCATTTGATCGAAATTATGCTAAGATACACACCATGGCAAACAGACCGACAGAACGATTGGAACACATCAAGACCGGATTTCGCATTCGGCCTCGTTATATTATTCTTTTTTTCATTTTAACCTTCTTCGTGCTCGGCGGCGTCTATCTTTCCCAGCGGACAAAGCTTGCCAGCATCGCCGAAGAAAAGATCGAGCTGCAAACAAGGCTGGATTTGAAAAAGGTGGAACAGGAACGCTTGGAACGCATGTTGGAATACATGCATACGACGGACTATATGATTCAGTATGCACGCGAGAAGCTGGGCTATGTGTTTGAAAACGACTGGAAGTTTTACGATGATTCCGGCGAGGTGAAAGTCACGCCGAAACTTGCGGAAACACCGACCCCCGTGCCGGCTTTGACGACGCCTTCACCGAAACCAACGGCAACGCCAACGCCGCTGCCCACCTCTGCACCGGACGATGACGTCGTTACGTTAGGATAATGATGAATAGGAAGCTACTCATATTTGACATCGGCAGCAATTCCGTTCGCACCCTGCGGGTCACACAGGATGCGAACGCTGAGCCGCATTTTTCCGCAAAACATGTTTATACCACGCGTCTTGCCGAAGGATTAGCCGAAACCGGCGTTCTCTCCTCGGCGCGCATGCTTCAATCCCTGCTCGTGATCCGCTCGCTTCATAGCGAGAATGCGACGCAGGGTTTTTCGTCTTATGCATATGCAACCAGCGCTGTTCGGGACGCGGCGAACGGAAAAGACTTCATCCGCTCTGTAGAAGAGATTATTGGTAAAAATCATGCGCGCATTCTCGCGGGAGACGAAGAAGCCTCCTTTGCGCAGCAGGGCGCAGATCCCGGTGCAAGCCGCATCATTCTGGACATCGGCGGCGGCAGCACGCAGATTGTCCGCCCCGGCTCGCGGGAGAGTTGGCCCATCGGCTGCATTCGCGCAAAAGACCTTGCGCCATATGAGGAGTTGTCCGCCATTACCGAGGCACTCTATCCGATTCTATCGGGCCTGTTTGGCCCACCGGAGCTGGATCAGCGTCCAAATCGTCCCGCTCTCTCCAATGAACATCAACTTCCGCAAGAGCCGCTTCTGGGCGTTGGCGGAACGATCACAACGCTGGCGTTGCTCTGCGAAGGGAAGGACTCGTTTACCCCGTGGCAGGGAGAAAAGCAAATCGATTCCATCCCACTGCGCGCCGTACTCAACGCGCTGGATCAAATGGGCGATGAGCAGCGCGCGAAAGTGCCTCTGCTCAAAGACCGACACGATGTCATTCTGCATGGCGGCGTAATCCTCCAATATCTCATGGAACGTCTGCACTGTACGCGAATCAGCGCGACTCTCTCGGACGGTCTGGACGGATACGCTTATCACCTGCTCAAAACGTTAACATAAGAGCCGTTATAACCAAAGATAACGAAAACATATAATAATAGTAAAAAAGTGTTGATAGAAACACAAAAAGCGGCGCTCCAGCAGGGGCGCCGCTTGTGTGTCTATGTTGGTTATGGTTCTTCCGTCGGTGTCTCTTCCGGCAGCGGTGTCGGCGTTGCGCCGACCACGT
>JAQVML010000166.1 GCA_028703645.1 Eubacteriales bacterium | reverse complement strand
TCATGTCCGTCGCCTCCTGTTTTATGTTGATTTGTTAATATGCGCTCAAAATTTGCTTGAGAATTTCGAGTCCCGCGTCGATCTCCGCTTTCGTAATCGTCAGCGGCGGCATGAGGCGGATGGTGTCAGCGCCCGCCGTCAGCGCGAGAAGGCCGCTTTCCACGAGCTTGCCGACCGCTTCCCGATGGGAGCAACTGACCCCGACGCCGATCATGAGGCCCAGCCCGCGCACGCTGGTGACGACGGGTAGGTTCCAGCCCGCGATGGTCTCGCGGATGTACGCGCCCTTTTGCGCGACCTCGGCGAGGAAGTCCGGCGTGAGTTGGGACAGCACCGCGACAGCGCCCGCCGCGCAGATGGGGTTGCCGCCAAATGTCGTCGCGTGCGTTCCGGCCGAGAGCGTACTTGCGCAGCTCTTTGCCGCGAGCACGCCGCCAAACGGAAGCCCCGCCGCGATGCCCTTTGCAAACGTGACCACGTCCGGCGTAATGCCGTACTGCTGGAAGCAGAAGAGCGAGCCCGTTCTGCCGACGCCGGTCTGCACCTCGTCGATGAGCAGCAGGATATCCCGCGACTGACAGAACTCCGCAACCTCCTGCACAAACGCCTGATCCAGCGGCAGCACGCCGCCTTCGCCCTGAATGAGCTCCATCAGTACCGCGCAGACGGTGCCGCTCATGCAGGCGGACTTGATGCTGGCGGTGTCGTTCGGCTCCGCGTAGACAAAGCCTTCGGTGAACGGGAAGAAGTAGTTGTGAAACACATCCTGTCCCGTGGCGGCGAGGGTTGTAATCGTGCGCCCGTGGAAGGAGTGGTTGAGGGTGATGATCTGGTTTCTGCCCGCGCCGTATTTATCGAAGGAGTATTTGCGCGCGAGTTTGATCGCGCCCTCGTTCGCTTCCGCACCGGAGTTAGAAAAAAACACGCCCTGCATGCCCGTGCGCTCGACCAGCATCTTTGCGGCGGTGGCGGCGGGCTCGGTGTAAAAGAGGTTTGACACATGCGGTAGCTTCTTTGCCTGCGCGGTGATGGCGCTTAGCCAGCTTTCATTGCCGCAGCCGAGGGAGCAAACGCCGATGCCGCTCGCAAAATCGATATATGTCTTGCCGTCGAAATCCTTCAGCGTCGCGTTTTCGCCGCTTTCGAGCGCGACCGGAAAGCGCTTATAGGTGCCGAGGATAAATTCGTCGGTCTGCTGCATCACGTCGTGATTGGTCATTGGTTGCCTCCTTTGGTTGGTAGCGTGCGCTTGTCGCTGAAATCGGGACGACTCCCGGGTTCAGGCGGTGACCATGGTGCCGATGCCCTCGTCCGTGAGCATCTCGATCAGGATTGCGTGCGGTACGCGACCATCGATGATAAACGCGCGGTTCGCGCCCTTTTCCACCGCGTGGGCGCAGCATTCCAGCTTGGGGATCATTCCGCCCGTGATCACACCGCTCTCCTGGAGCTTCGGTATCTCGTTGAGAGAAAGCCGTACAATCAGACTGTCGGGATCGGCGGCGTCCTGCAGCACGCCCTTGATATCCGTCATGTTGATGAGACTCTCCGCCTGCAACGCGCCCGCGATGTAGGCGGCTGCAGTGTCCGCGTTGATGTTGTAGGTGTTGCCCTGCTTGTCGCAGCCGATCGTGGAGACCACTGGGATATAACCCTTTTCGAGCAGGTCTTTGATGGGCTCGGGGTGGATGGCGACGATCTCGCCCACGTAGCCGAGCTTTTCATCCAGCATCTTGGCCTCGATCAGGTGACCATCCATGCCGCTTAAGCCCACGGCTCTGCCGCCGACGTTCTGAATCAGGTTCACGAGACCCTTGTTGACCTTGCCCGCGAGCACCATCTGCGCGACCTCGACCGTCTCTTTGTCGGTGACGCGAAGGCCGCCGACAAACACGCTCTCTTTGCCGAGCTTTTTGAGCGTCGCGCTGATCTCCGGGCCTCCGCCATGGACGAGCACGATCTTGATGCCGACGAGGGTTAGCAGCACCACGTCGCCCATAACCGCTTTTTTGAGTGCTTCGTCCTCCATGGCGCTGCCGCCGTATTTGACCACGACGGTCTTGCCGTAGTAATTCTGAATATAGGGCAGCGCCTGAATCAACACTTCCGCCCTATTATTAATATCGATGTTCATGTGCGGTAATCTCCGTTGATCTTCACGTAGTCGTAGGTCAAATCGCAGCCATACGCGGTTGCGGAGGCGTTGCCGTCGCCCAGCGTGACCCCGATGGTGATCTCTTTTTCGCTGAGCACCGTTTTGGCGAGCTCTTCGGAGAAATCCACACCCATGCCGCTTTGGCAGACGGTGATGGAACCTGCGGCGGAGGAAAACGTGACTTCAACCTGATTCACGTCCGTCGGCACGCCCGCATAGCCCAGCGCGCAGAGGACGCGACCCCAGTTTGCGTCCGCGCCAAACATCGCGCACTTGACCAAAGGCGAGTTGATGACAGATTTGCTGAGTTTGATCGCGGCTGTTTTGTCGCTGGCTCCCGTGAGCTTGCAGAGAATCAGCTTGCTCGCGCCTTCGCCATCTGCGGCGATGGAGCGGCTCAGATACTGGGTGACGGCGGAGAGCGCCGCACAAAACGCGTCGTAATCTGCGCCTGTTGTCGTGATCTGCTCGTTGCCCGCCATGCCGTTGGCGAGGATGGTCACCATGTCGTTGGTGGAGGTGTCACCATCCACGCTGACCATGTTGAAGCTATCGAGAATGTCCGCGCTGAGCGCTTTTTGCAGCATTGCGGGCGAAATTGAAACATCGGTCGTGACAAAACCCAGCATGGTCGCCATGTTTGGCTGAATCATGCCGCTGCCCTTGCAGATGCCGCCGATGTGGCAGGTCTTGCCGCCGATGGTGAACGCAAACGCGATCTCTTTTTTGGCAAGATCGGTGGTCATGATGGCCTCCGCTGCCGCGTTGCTGTCGTCGCCAAGCGCCGCGATGAGCGGATCTATGCCGTTCGCGATGGGCTCGATATCCAGCGTTTTTCCGATGACGCCCGTGGACGCGACCACGATGTCGCTAGGAGAAATCTTCAGCGCGGAACCGAGCAGGTCGCACATCTGGGTCGCAATCTCGACGCCGTTTGCGTTGCAGGTATTTGCGTTGCCGCTGTTGCAGATGATGGCCTGCGCAAAGCCGTCCGCCACGTTCGCTTTTGTGACGAGGATGGGCGCGCCCTTGACAAGGTTTTGCGTATAGACGCAGGCGCAGGCGGCCTTTACTTCACTAACGATCAGCGCGAGGTCTTTTTTGGTCTTGTTTTTGCGAATGCCGCAATAAACCCCCGCGGCGGTGTATCCTTTCGCGGCGCAAACGCCGCCGTCAACTTGCTTCATTGTTGTGTCCCTTTCCGTGCGCCTCGCTCCAAGACGCGGTTGTTATTTACCCAGCGTCAGCCCCGCGTAGGGGTCGGCACCGATGAGAATGTTCATGAGTTGAATCGCGGCGCCGCTTGCTCCCTTGCCGAGGTTGTCAAAGCGGGCTAAGAGTGTGATGCGCTCCTCGTTTCCCGCGACGGAGATATCCATGCCGTCGAGGTCCTTGAGTTTGCCGCTCGCAAGATACCCGTGCTCGTCCATCGCCTCACAATAGCGCACCATGGGGCCGGCGTATCGCGCGCGGTAAAGCTCCTGAATATCGTTGGCGGTATACCCCGTGGCGAGCTGCTCTTGAAACACGTTGATAATCGTGAGCATGCCGTTGAAATAGTCCGCAACGATCGGGAAGAACGCGGGAGCGGTACTTAGGCCGCTGTAATGCTGCATCTCTTTGAGATGCTTGTGCTGCTGACCCAGCGCGTAGAGGCGCGGGGATTTTAACAGCACGTCGCGATAGTCGGATTCGTATTGCGCGATCATCTTGTGCCCGCCGCCGCTATAACCGGTCAGCGATGTGCAGCTTAATAGCGCGTCCTTTTGAAGAATGCCTGCGGCAATCAGCGGAGCTGTCAGCGCGAGAAATCCGCTCGCGTGGCAACCGGGCACGCTCACGTGCGTGGCTCCGTCGAGCTGCTCCCATCCGCCGTCCCAAGCTTCCGGCAGACCGTAGACCCAGCCTTTGCTGATGCGGTGTGCGGTGGAAGGGTCGATGATGCGCACATGCGGCTCGGTAACCATTTCGCAAGCTTCGAGAGCGGCGTCTTCCGGCAGGCAGAGGATCGCGACGTCGCAGCTGTTGAGCATCTCGCGCCGCAAGGCGGGGTTCTTTCGCTCCCGCTCCGGCAGGGTGAGCATGCTTAAGTCCGCGCGCTGGGACAGGCGGTCGTAGATCCGCAATCCCGTGGTTCCCTCTTTGCCGTCGATAAAAACCTTTGTCATACTAATATCGTCTCCCGAATTTGTTGTATCTGCGCCTTGACCGACTCCGGCGAGGTGCCCCCCTCGGAGATGCGGCTCTTCACGCAGGTGTCGAGGTTGACTGCCTCGTAAATATCGTCCGAAAACAGATCACTCATCGCCTGATACTCGCGGATCGGCAGGGTTTCGAGCGTCTGGTGGGTTGCGATGCAGTGCGCGACCAGCTGGCCCGTAATCTTATATGCGGTGCGGAACGGCATGCCCTTTTTCACGAGGTAGTCCGCCGCGTCCGTCGCGTTGATGAACCCTTCGGCGGCGGCCTTTCGCATGTTCTCCGGCTTGACCGTCATGGTGGCGAGCATCGGCGCGAATACCGCAAGACACAGTTTGACGGTGTCGATTGCGTCGAAGATTGCCTCCTTGTCTTCCTGCAAATCCTTGTTGTAGGCAAGCGG
>JAQVML010000165.1 GCA_028703645.1 Eubacteriales bacterium | reverse complement strand
TTGGCAGAAAGAAGACCATGTTGCTTGCCGCGGTGCTGTTCATCCTCGGCAAAATCTGGTTTGTGATCAATCCCTTCTCGCTGGGCGCGATCTATGTCAACGCAATCTCCGTCGGTATCGCGATTACAATTACGTTTGTGATGTTTAACACCAACCGCAACAACATTGTGGATCTCATCGAGTGGCAGTCCGGAAGAAGGCTCGACAGCCTCGTCTCCACGGCGGACAACCTCGCAAGCAAGCTGGCAGTCGCGGGAGCAACACAGCTCGTCGCCGTCGCGCTCTCCGCCAACGGCTTTAACGCGAATCTGACGGAGCAGCCCGCAAACGCGATTGCGACCATCAACGCAGTTTTAGGGTGGGTTCCGATGGCGGTTGCCGCCGTGATGCTGGTTGTGATTCTGTTTTTAAACATCGAAAAAGACACGAAGAACATGCTCGAAGAAAAAGCGGCGCAGGCGCAAAACGTACGTGCGTAAAGAACAAGAATTGTACAGCTTTGACAAATTAATAGACATCCTTTTGTGTTCTGTTAAAAAACCTTGATTTGCTAAGCGCATAGCGGAGTGATATATTGAATGCAAAGGCAGCGATTTTTACGGTTCATCAATTTGAATCACGACACGCTTTTGCAATGACTTCTTTCGACACTTTTTGATATAGATGAAGGAGCCACAATCATGACTACGGGACACAATTTTTGGGATGCAAGCGTCTGGTCGCTGATGATTGAGCTGACCATTTTGCTCGTCGGTATGCTGACGGCAAACATGCTGCGGCGGTTGATCAAACCGCTTCGCCAGTCACTCATTCCCAGCTCGGTATTGGGCGGATTTTTGATTCTGATTGCAAATATCGTGGTGGAAAAGATCACGGGCGGCGCGCTCTTTAACAAGGTGACCATGGAGACGCTGACCTACCACGGCCTCGGCCTTGGATTTGTCGCAATGGCGCTGCGCTCCAACAAGCGCGTGAAGACGAAAAAAAGCAACACGGCCGTGTTTGACGCGGGCGTGACAACGGTTTCCTCTTATCTTTTGCAGGGTATTCTAGGCCTTGCGATCACGGTCGGGCTCTTTTACCTCCTCGGCAACTGGCCGGCTTCCGGCCTCCTGCTGCCGATGGGCTATGGTCAAGGCCCGGGACAGGCGTATAACTGGGGACATGTTTACGAGACGGCAACCGCGTATGCGCCCTTCCAGTATGGCGGCAGCTTCGGCCTCACCATCGCCGCGATGGGCTTCGTCTCCGCGGGGCTTGGCGGCGTTGTCTACCTGCAGCGGATGCGGAAAAAGGGACTGATCAAGTCCTATCTGGAAAATGCAGACGAGATGGAAGACCTGACCGTGGAATCCATCACGGAAAAGGGCGAGATTCCGCTCTCCGAATCGCTGGATAAACTCACCGTTCAGATCGGACTCGTGGTGTTTACCTACATGGCGGCCTACGGCGTCATGTATCTGACTTCGATCGGGTTGGATTATCTAGGCGGGTTTTTCACCAGTACCGTCAAGCCGCTGATCTGGGGATTTAACTTCCTGATCGGCACCGTGATGGCGATTCTTGTGCGCAACGTGCTCAAGGGGTTGACCAACCGCGGACGCAGACAGTACCTCAACAACTTTATGCTTGCGCGCATCTCCGGCGTGATGTTTGACCTGATGGTGGTTGCGAGCATTGCGGCAATCGACCTTTCCGCATTCAGCCATCGCGAGTTTATCATTCCGCTGCTGACGGTGTGCATCGTTGGTTCGACTGCGACCTATATCCAGCTCGACTTCATCAGCAAACGCGTCTATCCGGAATATCGGGCGGAGGCATTCCTCTCACTCTTTGGCATGCTGACGGGCACGGCGAGTACGGGCGTGATCCTGCTGCGCGAGATCGACCCGTTGTTTAAAACACCTGCTGCCAGCAATCTGGTCTACCAGCAACTCTGGGCGATCGTGTTCGGTTTCCCGATGCTGCTGTTGCTGGGCCTTGCGCCGATCGGACTCACCGCCGATCCCGCAACGACGAACATGACCAACGTTTGGATCACGCTCGCGGCACTGGTTGGACTCTTTATCGTGATGAACGTGATTCTGTTTCGGCGCGATATCTTTAAAAAGAAAGAGAACGCGTAATAATTAAGTCAAGCATCAAGGCCTCCGGCGAAAGCCGGAGGCCGTTTGCGTGTGAGTGGCGATGATCTCAGCACCGGAATCGGGCCAATTTTTCTGAAATAGGTTGATTTCAGCCTATTTTATACATATACTGGATACGGAGGAATGCTTATGACGATCAATCAGGAGACGATTATCTCCATCACGGAAGCGAACCAAAACTTTTCCCGCGCGGCGCGCCTTGCCGAAAAACACGGAGAGGTGATCATATTTCGCAACAACAAGCCGAAATATCGGTTGGTCGATTTGGAGCGCGAGCCGGAGTTTGAGCTCTCCGACAGCGAACGAATCGATGTTGCCGCGGCTCGCATTCTGCGCCTCTACCGACCGGCGTTTGAGGAACTTGCCAAGTGATCAAGTTTTCGCAGGAGAAAGTGCTGCTTTTGCATCAGCTCATTACTGAGGAGACGGGCGGAGACCCCGGATTGCGGGACTTTGGCTTGCTCGATTCCGCGTTGGAGAGCGCGTATGCAACCTTTGACGGCAATGACCTTTATCCGACAAAGGAGGAGAAAGCAGCTAGGCTTGGTTTTGCGTTGATCTCCAACCATGCCTTTGTGGATGGCAACAAGCGCATCGGTATGTACATCATGCTGACGTTTCTGGAGGTCAACGGCCTTCGCGCGCGGCCAACCAACGAGGAGGTCGTTCGCGTTGGACTCGGTGTTGCAGCGGGGGAGATCAAATATGACGAGCTGCTTGCGTGGGTGCGAAATGTTACAAAACCGCGTGAACCCGCTTAATTTCCGTTGACATTTCACCCGGAAATGATATACACTGACACCGTAAAAATTGAATATTCGGATGACGGCATCGGGAGAGACTACGATTTCTATCAATAGAAATGCGTAGCGCCGAAGGGGATTGCGCAACAAACTCTCAGGCAAAAGGACCGATACCCGACGAAGCTTCGGAAAGCCGGATTTTTTTCGGCACCGACGAGGCAATTTCGCAATCAGGCATATCATATGGATTGCGAAAGAATCTTTCAGGTTCAGATACGGGGCGCGCGACTTGGTTCGCGCGTCCTGTTTTTTATTTCCTAAATTCTCAAAAATTTATAATCGGAGGGAACAACACATGACACTGAAAAATGACCGCAAGTACACCGATTCTCACGAATGGCTCTTAGACCTCGGTAACGGAAACTATCGCGTTGGTCTCAGTGACTATGCACAAAACTCGCTGGGCGACATCGTCTTCATCGATCTGCCGCAGGTGGGAGACGCGGTCACGGCGGAATCATCTCTGGGCGACGTGGAGAGCGTCAAAGCCGTGTCGGAAGTATTAAGTCCGGTGAGCGGCACCGTAACCGCCGTGAATGAAGCGCTGTCTTCCTCACCGGAAGCCATCAATGCCGACCCCTATGGCACGTGGCTCATCGAGGTGAACAACGTCACCGCCTTTGCCGAGCTCATGAGCGCGGACGATTACGAAACCTTCTGCGCAAACGCATAACCAACGCCAAAATGGCCTCCCTTGCGGAGGCTGTTTGTCTTTGCGCACCCTTTCGGAGCGCAAACGATGCCGAAACATAATTTGAATGATAAGGAGGGATTGCCTTGGGCAATTTTCTGCCGTCCACCGAAACCCAGCAAAGAGAGATGCTGAACACGATCGGTGTTTCTTCCGCAGGCGAACTCTACGCCGATATCCCGCAGGCGATGCGTGAGAAAGCCGCCAAAGCGGTAGCCGCCATGCCGGAAGGCGTTTCTGAGTTTGAAGCGCTGGATCAGATGAAATCTCTCGCGAAACAGAACCGCGTGTTTGACGCGATCTTCCGCGGAGCGGGTGCTTATTGGCACCACATTCCCGCCGTGGTGAGCCGCGTTGCCGCAAAGGAAGCGTTTGTCACCGCATACACCCCCTATCAGCCGGAGATCAGCCAGGGGATTTTGCAGACGATATTCGAATATCAGACCATGCTCTGCGAACTCACCGGAATGGATGCCGGCAACGCCTCGGTTTACGACGGTTCCACCGCCGCCGCCGAGGCCGCCGCGATGTGCCGCGAGCGCAGCCGCACGGTGACCCTGCTTGCGGCCGGACTCAACCCCGAAGCCCGCGAGACCGTACGCACCTACAGCTTTGGCGCGGATGCGGAAGTTGCGATTGTGCCGAACAAGGGCGGCAGGCTCGATCTAGACGCGCTGAAAGGCGCGCTGAACGCGAACGTTGCGAGCCTGATCCTTCAGTCGCCGAACTACTTTGGTGCCATTGAGGATGTGCCCGCGATTGCGGAAGCCGTCCATGCGGCAGGCGCAAAGCTCGTGTTGAGCATGAACCCCACCGCGATGGCGCTATTGAGTAGCCCCGGCGAACTGGGCGCGGACGTCGCGATTGGCGACGGTCAGCCGCTCGGCATCCCGCTGAGCTTTGGCGGCCCGTACCTCGGCTTTATGGCGTGCAAAAAGGAAATGGTGCGAAAGCTGCCGGGCAGAATCGTGGGCCAAACCACGGATGCGGCAGGCAGGCGCTGTTTTGTTCTAACGCTTCAGGCGAGAGAGCAGCATATTCGTCGGGAGAAAGCCAGCAGCAACATCTGTTCCAACCAGGCGCTCTGCGCGCTGACCGCCGCGGCCTATTGCGCCGCGA
>JAQVML010000164.1 GCA_028703645.1 Eubacteriales bacterium | reverse complement strand
GCGAGATTTTCGCGTTTTGGTATGTGCATAAGTCAATAAAACATGTGAAATCGGATGAATATCCACGATTATCATACGTTATGTCAAAAATAGTATACAATTATCAATACCACGCAGGGTGATACATTGTCTAATGCTTCCTGCAATTTATCGGTTTTCCCGTCAATTAAAAATGCTTCCCTGGCCGGAAAGCAAACAATTCGTTCAATATCTCTATTTATCTTTATTATAATTCTGTTTCAGTCTTGTATCACTTGAGTCCTTCTGCTTACTTTGTTAAAAAAGCAATCTTACGATCTTCTTATTTGTTTATCTTGAATGCAATTCTGTTTCAGTCTTGTATCACTTGAGTTCTTTTGCTTACTTTGTTAAAAAAGCAATCTTACGATCATCTTATTTGTTTATCTTGAATGCAATTATGTTACAGTCTTGTATCACTTGAGTTCTTTTGCTTACTTTGTTAAAAAAGCAATCTTACGATCATCTTATTTGTTTATCTTGAATGCAATTATGTTACAGTCTTGTATCACTTGAGTTCTTTTGCTTACTTTGTTAAAAAAGCAATCTTACGATCATCTTATTTGTTTATCTTGAATGCAATTATGTTACAGTCTTGTATCACTTAAGTTCTTTTGCTTACTTTTCTTTCAAGAAAAGTAAGTTACTTCACTCTTCTCACAATATTCGCGCCAAGTCCGGTGAGTTTGTCTTCGAGAAACTCATACCCGCGATCGATGAAATGAATATTGTGTACGCAGGTGGTTCCGCTGGCGGCAAGCCCCGCTACGATCAGGGAAGCGCCGGCGCGCAGGTCGGTTGCGTAAATATCCGCGCCGCGCAGAGAGAGAATACCTTTAACCTTCGCGGTGTTGTTGTCTTTTACGCTGATGGAAGCGCCCATACGGCGCAGCTCCTTGACGTGGTTAAACCGGTTTTCGAAGATGGTCTCATTGATGCTGGAGACACCGCCGCAAGAGCAGAGGTACGCCATCATCGGCTGCTGCAAATCGGTGGGGAATCCGGGGTAGGGCAGGGTCTTGACATTGATCGGGCGAGGCCGGTCGTTCATGATGACGCGAATATAGAAATCGCGCCCGTCGTCGCCGTCTATCACGCGCGCGCCGCTCTCCATGAGCTTTGCGGAGATGGCCTCCATATGGGTTGGAATCACGTTTTTAATAGTCACGTCGCCCATGGTGGCGGCGGCGGCGATCATAAACGTTCCCGTTTCAATTTGATCCGGAATGATAGCGTAGCCGCAGCCATGCAGACGCGGCCTGCCGCTGATGCGGATGACGTCCGTGCCCGCGCCTTTGACGGAGGCACCCATCATATTGAGAAAGTTTGCAACGTCGACGACATGCGGCTCTTTTGCAACATTGCTGAGCACCGTGTTTCCCTCCGCCATGCTGGCGGCGAGCATCACATTGATCGTAGCGCCAACGCTGACCACGTCGAAGAAGATCTCCGCGCCAATCAGCCGCTCCGCTTTTGCGCGCACGATATTGTGATCGCAGTCCAGCTCCACTTCCGCGCCGAGCGCGCGCATGCCCTTGATGTGCTGGTCGATGGGACGCGCGCCGATGACGCAGCCGCCGGGAAGCGCCAACTCGACCTCGTGAAAGCGCCCGAGCAACGCGCCGAGCAAATAATAAGAGGCGCGCATGCTGCTGACCGCCTCGCTGAGCGCCTTGGTGTTGGTCAGTGTGCGCGAGTCGATGCGCATGCAGTCGCCTTCGGTATAATCGACGGTAACGCCCAGCTCCTCCAAGATTTCCTTGAGGCTCTGCACGTCCTGAATATGCGGCAGGTTTTCCAGCACGCAGGTTTCGCCTGCCAGAATTGCTGCGGGTATAATGGCAACGGCGGCGTTTTTTGCGCCGCTGATGGTCACGGTTCCTTCGAGCCGCTGACCGCCTTTTATCTCATACCATTCCTTCTGCATACGAATGTAAGTCTATCGGAATCGAAAACAGAAGTCAAGCGCCGCGCCCGACTTGTGATTGCAATCGCAAAACCACAAAAAGGCACGACGATTCGTCTCGCTCTATTTTATTCATCCTGTACTATCAAAAGAATCAAAATAAAAAAATAGAGACAGAATCAAATATTGCAATAACATCAATACAGTAATTCATAATACTGCATCGATTTTCACATTGGCTTAGGCATTATTATCGGATTATTTCGTTTTATCATGCGATATTCACTGAGAATTCGTCATTTTTGTTTATTTAATCAAAACTCGTAATTTTGCAATGATCAATACTGCAACTTTCATTTCAAATATATTTTTCAGAATACCGATAGATTTATAAGGAATGAATTGACAAGTGTATTCCTGCATGCTAAAGTTATTTTAGCATTTCTCTATTTTTTTGAGACTTTGGAGGAATCCCATGGAAAAGTTAGTCATCGCCCTTGGCGGCAATGCGCTGCAGGAAGGCAAGGGACCTGCAACCGCGGAAGCGCAGCTGGAAGTGGTTGAAAAGACATCCGTCTATATTGCGGATATCATTGAAAAAGGATATCAGGTCATCCTCGCGCACGGCAACGGCCCGCAGGTTGGCCGCATCGTGCTGCAAAACGAGAACTCCGTGAACGTCACCCCCGCGATGCCGTTTGATGTATGCGGCGCAATGAGTCAGGGCATGATCGGGTATCATATGCAGCAAGGGTTGACTAAGGCGCTCCGCGCACGCGGTAATCACACCGGAGCTGCGACGATTGTCACCCAGGTTGTCGTTGACAAAAACGACAAAGCATTCCTTGCTCCCTCCAAGCCGATCGGTCCCTTCTATAGCGAAGAGGACGCAAAAAAGCTGCAATCGGAAAAAGGCTATTCGGTCAAGGAAGACGCGGGCCGCGGTTGGCGCAGAGTTGTCGCCTCTCCCATGCCGATTGAAATCGTTGAACTGCCGGAAGTCAAGTGCCTCATCGAAGGCGGCTTTGTTGTCATCACCGTTGGCGGTGGCGGAATCCCCGTCATCCGTGAGGAAAACGGAGACCTCGTCGGCACCGCGGCGGTCATCGACAAAGACCTCGCCAGCGAAAAGCTCGCGGAAGACCTCGATGCGGACGCGCTGCTCGTACTCACCGCTGTCGAACAGGTTTGCCTTAACTATGGCAAGCCGAACGAGAAGCGGCTCTCGACCATCTCGGTTGCCGAAGCGGAGCAGTACATTAGCGAAGGTCACTTCGCACCCGGCTCCATGCTGCCAAAGATTCAGGCCGCGGTAAAGTTCGCAAACAGCAAGGCGGGGCGCAGAGCCATCATCACCTCGCTGGACAAAGCGGTCGACGCGCTCACCGGAAAAGCCGGCACCGTGATCGTGAAATAAGTACTCTTCCTTTTCTTGAAAGAAAAGGAACAAAAGAACGAACACAAGCAAAGAGCTTCTCGCGCGAGAAGCTCTTTTTGTTTCTTTTTCTCCCGAGAAAAAGAAATCAGGGTGTCAGTCTGTTTGGGCCGCGGAAGAGGAACATCGCCTCCTTGATGCCAGTACCGAGCAGCATCATCGTGAGCCGGTCGACGCCGAGGCCGAAACCACCGTGCGGCGGGCAGCCGTAACGGAAAAACTCCGTATAGAACTTGACGTCCTCGCCGAGCCCGCGCTCCTCCGCCTGTCGGCAGAGCACATCGTAGCGATGCTCCCGCTGCGCGCCGGTGGTGATCTCCACTCCGCGCCAGACCAGGTCGTATCCCTGCGGCACGCCATCCTTGCGCATGTGGTAAAACGCGCGTTTTTCTGCCGCAAAGTCGGTAATCAGCAGAAACTCGTGGTTGAATTCCTCCATCGAAAAGCGGTAGCTGAGCTGCTCCGCCTCGGTGGTCGTGTCTCCGCGCTCGCTCTCGGCCAGATGATAGCCATATCGCTTTTCCAACTCGCGATACAGTTCCGGCAGCGCGATGACGGGGAAGGGCAGCTTCGGCACAACGACGGTTGTTCCATAGTGCCGCTCAATCGCCTCGCCGAATTGCTTCTGCACGCGTTCCAGCGCATAGGCGAGCATCTCCGCCTCAAGATTCATCACATTGTGGAACGACTCGATGTAAGAAAACTCCAAATCAAAGCCGGTGAACTCCGTCGTATGGCGGTTGGTATACGATTTTTCCGCGCGAAACACAGGGCCCGTCTCAAAGATTCGCTCAAATCCCGCCGCCATCGCCATCTGTTTATAAAACTGCGGGCTCTGCGCGAGATATGCCTTTCGATCAAAATAGCCAACCTCGAACACATCCGCGCCGCTCTCGCTCGCAGCCGCGATCAGTTTCGGCGTGTGAATCTCAAGAAACTCTCGTTGAAGCAGAAACTCCCGCATCGCGGAAACGAGGCACGTCTGCACCTCGAAGAGCAATCTCTCTTTTTCACCGCGCAGATCCAGCCAGCGGTAGTCCATGCGCGTGTCGATATTTGAATCCTTTGTCAGCGGCAGGGGAGCCGCCAGCGAGAGAATCTCCAACTTTATCGGGATCAGCTCGCGCCCACCAAGTTTGACCTGCAGATTTTCGCGCAGGGTTCCTTCGATCGAGACAACCGATTCCACACTTAGCGTATCCAGTAACTCCGCCCATTCGGGATGAAGCTGTTTTTCTATCGTCGCCTGTACGCTGCCGCTTCTGTCGCGCACGACGAGAAACGCCATGTACCGCGTGTTTCGAACGTGTTCTAAAAATCCTTCGATTCGCGCGGGTTCGTCGATCCGCACTTGTGCAATCATGGTTCGATTCATATTCTTCTCCTTTTATTCCGGTTTCTAGTCACTGCAACACTCTTTGCCGCGTCCAGA
>JAQVML010000163.1 GCA_028703645.1 Eubacteriales bacterium | reverse complement strand
CAGTCCCTCAACCCCGAAGCGTTTGACAAGCTCAACCGCAGAATTCTAGCGCTGCACGCGTTTATGACAAGCGGGGAGGGAAAAGCGTGAACGTCGGCATCGTCGGCCTCGGCCTCATCGGCGGCTCGATGGCAAAGAGCATCAAGGTGCGAACGGCGCACACGGTCTGGGGCATCGATCTCGACGCCGAGACCATGACGCTCGCCCGGCTCAGCGGAGCCATCGACGGCGCGCTGACGGAGGAAAACCTGCCGCAGTGCGATCTTGTGCTGGTTGCGATTCGTCCCGCGGCGGCGGTTCGCTGGGTGCGTGACAACGCGAAGTGCATCCGCAAAAGCGCCATCCTCGTCGATCTATGCGGCGTGAAGAGAAAGGTTTGCGAGCAGCTCGCGCCGATTGCCAAGGAGCACGGCTTTGCCTATATCGGCGGGCATCCGATGGCGGGCCGCGAGCGCGGCGGATTCGTATCTTCCGGTGAGGAACTTTTCACGGGCGCTTCTATGATATTAACGCCGGATCAAAGCACCGACATGCGAATGCTCGAAACGCTCAAGGCGTTCTTCACGGATATCGGCTTTGCGGGGCTGACCTTCTCCACGCCGGAGGAGCACGACCGCATCATCGCCTACACGTCGCAGCTGGCGCACCTTGTTTCCAGCGCATATGTCAAGTCGCCGGAGGCGCAGCGTCGCCGCGGGTTTTCGGCGGGCAGCTTTCGCGATATGACACGCGTGGCGCACCTCGACGAGGCGATGTGGACGGAGTTGTTCCTAGACGACGCGGATTATCTGACCGAACAGCTTGAAATTTTGATCGATCATCTCAACGAATACCGCGAGGCGCTTGCGGCGCGGGACGCGGAACGACTACAGACGCTCCTCAAAGACGGGCGCGAGAAAAAAGCCACAGCGGGAGGAAACTAAGCGATGCATCAGCGCGTGATCCCCGTGCGCGTGCGGGAAGGGTACGATGTCGTCATTGGCGACGGTCTGCTGCAAGAAAGCGGACAGCTGCTGCGCGCGGCGCTGGGCGACTGCCGCCTCGCGGTGGTCACCGACAGCAATGTAGAGAAGCATTACTTAGCACCGCTGCTCAAGAGCTTGAACGAAGCCGGATATGACGCGTGCGCAACCGTGTTTCCCGCGGGCGAGGCGCATAAGCGCCTGGATACACTCTGCGATTTACTGGAGTTTTTTGCCGAACAGCACCTGACGCGAAAAGACTGCGTGATCGCGCTCGGCGGCGGCGTCACGGGAGATATGACGGGCTTTGCCGCGGGCTGCTATCTGCGCGGGGTTCGATATGTGCAGATTCCGACGACGCTGCTCGCTGCGGTGGATTCCTCCGTCGGCGGCAAGACGGCGGTCGACCTCGCGGCAGGCAAGAACCTCGCGGGGCTGTTCCATCAGCCGTCGCTGGTACTGTGCGACACCAATACATTTGCCACACTCTCGCCGGACGAATTTGCAAACGGCGCTGCCGAGGCGATCAAGACCGGCATTCTCGACGACGAGAAGCTCTTCTCACTGTTTGAATCGGGCGATGCATGCGCGAATCTTGCGGAGATCGTTTCCCAATGCGTCGCGTTCAAAGCGCGGATCGTAGAGGCGGACGAGACCGAGACGGGTCTTCGCAAGACGCTCAACCTCGGCCACACCGCGGGCCACGCGATTGAGCGCTGCAGCGATTTTACGATTCCGCACGGGCACGCGGTGGCGGCAGGACTCGCGATCATCGCGCGCGCTTCGGAAACACTCGGCTGGGCAACGGAGCCGATCACGGAGCGCGTGGAAGCCGCACTGTTGCGAAACGGACTGCCCACGACAACGACTTTTTCGCCCGAAGCGCTGGCGCAAGCCGCGCTTTCGGATAAAAAACGCGCGGGCGGAACGATTACGCTCGTCGTGCCGAAGCGGATTGGCGACTGCGCGCTGGTCGATCTCCCCGTGGAGCAGGTTTTGAACGTGTTTCGCGCGGGGATGGGGGCGCGAGCATGATCGCGCGGATCACGCCCGCGCTTCTCGGCGGAACGATCCATTCCATCGCGTCCAAGTCCGACGCGCACCGTCTGCTCATCCTTGCGGCATTGGGTCGCGGCGAGACGCGGCTAAAAATGGAGCAGCGCTCGGAGGACATCGACGCCACGATCTCCTGCCTGCGCGCGTTGGGCGCAACCATCGAGATTTTACCGGAAGGCGTTCTGGTGTACGGCATCGAGCAGGTCAACGAAAACCCCTTGCTCGACTGCGGCGAGAGCGGTTCGACGTTTCGCTTTTTACTTCCCGTTGCGTGTGCACTTTGCGAACAGGTTCGCTTCACGGGCGGTGGCAGGTTGCCGGAGCGGCCCATCGGCGAACTCCTGCGCGTGATGCAAGCGCGCGGGGTCGCGTTCTCCGCCGAACGACTGCCGTTTACCACATTGGGCAAACTCGCGGGCGGGGATTTCTCTCTGCCGGGCAACGTCAGCTCGCAATACCTCACGGGGCTTTTACTCGCACTGCCGCTGACACCAGAGGACAGCACGATTTCGCTCACCACACGGCTGGAATCTGCGGCATATGTGGATATCACGCTGCATGCGCTAAATCGCTTCGGCGTGCGGGTGCGCGTACAGGACGGCGTCTACACCGTCTCCGGCGGGCAGACGATTCGATCGCCGGGCACGCTTGCTGTGGATGGAGACTGGTCCAATGCCGCGTTTTTCCTCGCGGCGGGTGCGCTGGGCGACCCCGTCACCGTGACGGGACTCAGCCTCGACTCTCCACAGGGCGACAAGGCGGTTTTAGAATCTCTTCGCGCGTTTGGCGCGGTCGTCGAAGCGACGGAACATACGGTGACCGTTTCACCCGCGCAATTAGTCGGTTGCACGATCGACGTTGGCGAGACGCCGGATTTACTGCCGATTCTCGCTGTGCTCGGCGCTTGTGCAGCGGGTGAAACCCGCCTCGTCAACGCGGCTCGCCTGCGGCTCAAGGAGAGCGACCGGCTCGCTTCCGTCTCCGCGATGCTCCGCGCGCTGGGGGGCAAGGTAGAGGAACTGCCGGACGCACTCGTGATCACGGGCGGCACCCTCGCGGGCGGCACGGTGGAAAGCGCTCGCGATCACAGAATCGCGATGTCCGCCGCCATCGCCTCGATTCGCTGCGCAAACGAAGTAACCATTTTCGGCGCGGATGCGGTCAACAAATCGTATCCCGCGTTTTATCGCGACTATAACCAGTTGGGAGGACATGCGCATGTCGTCTGAATTCGGAAACACCCTGCGCGTCGGCATATTTGGTGAGTCGCACGGGCGCGCCATCGGGGTCACCATGCAGAACCTGCCCGCGGGCGAAGAGATTGATCTAGTCGCGCTGGAAGCGTTTCTGGATCGCAGAAAGCCGGGCAAAAACGCGCTCTCGACCGCGCGAAACGAGCCGGATCGCCCGGTGTTTCTCGCAGGACTTGTGGACGGCAAGACCACCGGCAGCCCGCTCTGCGCGATCATTGAAAACCGCGACGCGCGCTCCCGCGACTACGCGGAGCTACTGGATAAGCCCCGCCCCGGACACGCGGACTACACTGCCTACCTCAAGTGGGCGGGAAAAGCGGATATGCGCGGTGGCGGACACTTTTCCGGCAGGCTGACCGCGCCTTTATGCATCGCGGGCGGCATCGCCAAGCAGATTCTCGCGCGAAAGAATGTATTCGTGGGCGCGCACCTTGCGTCCGTCGCGGGCATCGCGGATGAAGCGTTTCCCCGGCATCCCACGCAAACGCTGTTTGACGAGGTTGCGCAAAAGAGTTTTCCCGTCTTAAACGACGAAAAGGGCTGCATCATGCAGGAAGCGATCTTGTCCGCCTCGAAGGATGGCGATTCAGTTGGCGGCGTGATCGAGTGCGCGGCGACAGGCTTTCCCGCTGGGCTCGGCAACCCGATGTTCGACGGGCTGGAAAACCGTCTTTCGGCGGCGATCTTCGGCATCCCCGCCGTCAAGGGGCTGGAGTTCGGCGCGGGGTTTGCCGCAACAACGCTTCACGGCAGCGAGAACAACGATCCGTTTCGGATCGATCAAGATGGCGCAATCACCACCAAGACGAATCACGCGGGCGGCATTCTCGGCGGCATTTCGACCGGGCAACCGATCGTATTGCGTGTGGCGATGAAGCCTACGCCCTCGATCGCCAAACCGCAGCAGACCGTCAGTCTCTCCAAAATGGAGAACGCGGAGTTGATCGTACACGGTCGGCATGACCCGTGCGTGGCGCACCGCGCGGTGCCGGTTGTGGAGGCGGTTATGGCGCTTGTACTACTCGATTTTTTACTGGAAGAAAGATAGATTCGGCGCAACAGATACGCGGCGTAAAACAAAGCACCGCAAGCAATAATAGGAGGAAACGACAGGATGGAAGTGGAACAGATTCGCGAACAAATCGACGAAGTGGACGGTCAACTACTCAAGTTGTTTTTAGAGCGCATGCGCCTCGGTGAAGAGGTTGCGACCTATAAACGCGAGCATAACCTGCCCGTACTCAATAAACTGCGGGAGCGGGAAATCCTGGCGCGCGTGCAGACCGATGCGGGCGTGATGGAGCCGTATGCCTATCAGTTTTTTACTACGCTGATCGAGCTCAACAAAGTGCGTCAGACGGAGCTGTATTCGCCGCCGTCGCATGTGCGCGCGCTTATCGAAGGCGCGCTTGCCGCGCCCGAAGTCGTGTTCCCCCGCACGGGGACCATCGCCTGCCAGGGCGTAGAGGGCGCAAACTCGCAAGCCGCCTGCGACAAACTTTTACCGCGCGGCAACATTATGTATGTCAAGAGCTTTGAGGG
>JAQVML010000162.1 GCA_028703645.1 Eubacteriales bacterium | reverse complement strand
GTACAGCGAGATAGTAAGCCAGTAGCTGCATGGGAACAATCGCGCAAAGCGGCGCGAGCGTCTCGTCCATCTGTTCAATCTGCCATTGTTCGTGAGAGTGTCCTTTTGCGCCTTCCCAAACGCCGTTGGTCACGGCGAGCACATGCGCGCCTCGCACGCGCACTTCTTCCATATTGCTCGCGACTTTCGCCTGCAACTCCGGCTGGGTTGCGAGGGCGACGACAAGCGAACCGTCCTCAATCAGCGCGATGGTTCCGTGCTTGAGTTCACCCGCGGGATATGCCTCGGAGTGAATGTAGGAAATCTCCTTGAGTTTTAGCGCGGCTTCCATCGCCAGCGCATAATCGAGTCCGCGGCCGATGAAGAACACATGCTTCACCGCAAACGAGCGGCTGGCAAAAAACTGAATCTGCTCCTTGGTGTCGAGCACCTTCTGCATCGCGGCGGGCACACGGCTCATCTCTTTGAGTCGCTCGCTCACCTGCTGCGCCGTCATCGTTCCGCGCTTTTGCGCAAGATCCAGCGCGCAGAGATACATCACGATGATCTGCGTTAGATACGATTTTGTTGCGGCAACGGCGATCTCCGGCCCCGCGTAGGTATACATTACATGCCCCGCCTCGCGCGAAATCGTGCTGCCGGTCACGTTGCAAACCGCCATGGTGTCGCAACCGAGCTCTTTTGCCCGCCGCAGTGCCGCGATGGTGTCCGCGGTCTCACCGCTCTGGCTGATCACTAAAAACGCCTCACCGGGATCGATGAGCGTATCGCCATAGCGAAATTCGCTCGCGATATCCACATCCACGCGGAGTTTTGCCATGTGTTCGATAAATTTTTTACCGAGCATTCCGGCGTGATACGCCGTGCCGCAGCTCACGATGTTCAAACGGCTCAAGCTCTTGGCCCGCGCTTCGTCCCAGGGGAATCGATCGGACTTCAGCGTAAAATCTTTTGTCACATATTGATCGAAGGTCTTGCGGAACGCATCCGGTTCCTCGCAGATTTCCTTCATCATATAGTGTTCGTAGTTGCCTTTTTTCGCGGATTCCACATCCCAGTCGATGTGCATCGGCTCTTTCTCGATTGAAACGCCAAACTCATCGAAAAACTCGATGCCGCTTTTGTGCAAGATTGCCATCTGGCGGTCTTGCAGGAAAAACACATCGCGGGTATATTCCAGAATCGCCGGAATATCCGAAGCGACGACACTGGCGTTTTTGCCGTGTCCCAATACCATCGGGCTGTCTTTGCAGGTGCAATAGATCGTTTCCGGATCGTCCGCAAAGAGAATTGCGAGCGCAAAGGAGCCTTCCAGCATGGCTACCGCCTGTTTGAGGGCCGAAAACGCGTTGCCTCGATAGTAGTATCCCAGCAGTTGTGCAACCACCTCCGTGTCGGTCTCCGATACGAAGACGCAGCCGTTCTTGACCAGCATGCTCTTGATCTGCTGATAGTTTTCAATGATTCCGTTATGTACAATCGCCAGCGTTTTGCGCGTGTCTGTGTGCGGGTGCGCGTTGATATCCGAAGGCTCGCCGTGCGTCGCCCAACGCGTGTGCCCAATGCCGCTCTTGCCGCTGACAGGAGATTCGACCAGTAAGTTTTTCAGGTTTTCAATCTTGCCCTTCGCCTTGCGCAGGGTTAGCTCGCCGCCATCCCAAATCGCCACTCCGGCGGAGTCATAACCACGATAGGCAAGCGAAGTTAAACCGTTCATGAGAATGGGTACGCAATTTTGATCGCCAGTGTATCCAACAATTCCACACATGTAGCAGGAATCCCCCCTTTGCCAAAAATGAAGCGTCCGATAATAAGCCGCCAACCGCCCACCCATTATCGGACGCAAAATCCTTTGGACATTATACAAAACCAAATCGCTCGCCGTCAAGCAAATTTTAATACGGGACGAACACAACTTCTTGCGCCGACCCGTATTGTTAGATACATAATATAGAAGTGAAACCGTTATTTCTTCTCAAAGAACTGGTCGCCGTAGCCATAATGCTCAAAGACGTAGTCGATATCCTTATCGCCTCTGCCGGAGAGATTAACGAGGATGGAACCACGGCTGTTCTCGCGGGCATACCGCATCGCATACGCGAGCGCATGCGCACTCTCAAGCGCGGGAATGATGCCTTCATAGCGGCTGAGATAGAAGAACGCTTCCATCGCCTCTTCATCCGTTACGCTGGTATACTGCACGCGACCGACGTCGTGCATAAACGCGTGCTCCGGCCCGACGGAAGGGTAATCCAGCCCGCTCGCGATGCTATAGACCGGCAACGGCTCGCCTTTTTCGTCTTGCAGCAGCATGCTCTCAAACCCGTGCAGCACACCTTTTTTGCCAAAGGTGATGGAGGCCGCGTTGTCGCCGATATTGCTGCCTCTGCCCATCGGCTCAACGCCGACGATCTCGACCGGTTCATTATAAAACGTGGTGAACATGCCCGCCGCGTTGGAACCGCCGCCAACACAGGCGCAGACCACATCCGGCAGAAGTCCTGTCATATCGACAAACTGCTCTTTGGCTTCGATGCCGACCACCATCTGGAAATCACGCACCATCTTCGGGAAGGGATGCGGGCCAACCACGGAGCCGATGCAGTAGATCGCGTCCTCATACTCGTTGAGATACGCCACAAAGGCCGCGTCTACCGCCTCCTTGAGCGTTTTGAGGCCGTGAGATACGGGGATGACGCGCGCGCCAAGCATTTTCATACGGGTCACATTCGGGGCTTGCTTTGCGATATCCACTTCGCCCATATAGATGTCGCATTCGAGGCCAAAGTAGGCCGCCGCGGTCGCGAGGGCAACACCGTGCTGGCCCGCGCCGGTCTCGGCGATCAGTTTCTTTTTGCCGAGGAACTTGGCGAGCAAGCCTTCGCCCATGCAGTGGTTGAGCTTGTGTGCGCCGGTGTGGTTGAGGTCTTCGCGCTTGAGGTAGATCTGCGTTTTGCCGAGCAGACGGCTGAGGCGCTCCGCGTGGTACACGGGCGTGGGTCTACCCTGAAACTCCTTGCGAATTCTGCGAAGCTCGCTGATAAACTGCGCGCTGTGGCAGATGGTTTCGTAGGCATCGTCGATCTCTTGGAACACGGGCACGAGCTGCGGCGGCAGATACGCGCCGCCGTATTCACCAAAGCGGCCATTTTCGTCGGGATAGAGCTTGACATAGTTGGTAAAGTCTTGGTAGGTCATCTTCATGGTTTGTTTCCCTTCGTCCGCCGTTGGCCGCGGACGCATATCCTTTCATAATGCTTGTTTTATTTTGTTTGATTGTTTTGTGGCAAACAAAAACGCCCTCGCTTCGGCGCTTACGCCGAAACAAGGACGATGCTCTCGCGGTGCCACCTTGTTTCCCGATTCGTGAAAATCGGACTCTTTACGGAAATGCCAACACATTCCCCGCGATATAACGGTCACGACCCGTCGCAGGATACTCATGTTCCCCTGCGCGCTCGGCGGTCCATTTGAACGATCGTTTCCTGCGGGGCTTTCACCAGCGCCCCTGCTCTCTAAGAGGTCGTATTCGTCCGTTATCTCCGCTTCACAGCTTATGGTCGGAATTATATCGAATGTGTTCCGGTTCGTCAAGCACTATTTTTCAAGTTTTCTGTCACCTATACGGCGAAAAAACTGTCATATATGACGAAAGGATGAATTGCGCGTGAAATAGTTGAAGTTGAGTGTGTTATATGTCATAATACACTTAATGAAACGAATGGATTCCGTTGCCGCAAACTTGTGCGGACGGCAAAATAGAGACCGCGCTCATCCGCGAAAGGGTGTACTCATGAAAAAAGCGCTGTTGACGGCTCTCCTTGCGGTCATGATCGCTTCCCTCTTCGGTTGCGGTAAAAAGCCGGAGGTCACCTATGTGGACACGCTGCCTTGCGATCAGGCGAGCGGATACACTTGGGTTGCGCGCTCGAGCAGCGACGACACGGGTCAGGTCTATATCGGTCAAACGTATCGAGACGACGAGACCTATGCGCTCATGGGCGCAAGCGGCGTGCTGGAAAACGCGTTTGCCGGCGTCGTGCCGGGCATTGCCACCGTGCGACTCTACTATGTCCACGCGCTGGATTGGGACGGCTCCAACAGCAGCGCGGAGGGCACGGCGTATTACGAATTTCTCGTCTACGACGATTTGACCATCAGCCTTCTCTATTCCGAAATCGAACTACCGGATGAATTCTAGATTGAGCTACATAATAATTGAGTTACATAAAAAGCGGCGCTCCCGATCAACAGGAGCGTCGCTTTTTTATTGCGTGTTACTTATCTCACATAGAGGCCGTTTTCGTCGCGGTCGATGACCAGCGTGGTATCGGGCGCAACGTCGGTGGCGATGATCTTTCTCGCAAGCAGGGTCTCCACCTTGCTTTGCAGATATCGTTTGAGCGGGCGAGCGCCGTAGAGCGGGTCGCTGCCCTCTTCCACGATGAACTCCTTGGCGGCGTTGGTCACGTCCACCTTGAGCTGACGCGCGGCAAGGCGCTTGTTCAAATCCGCAATCAGCAGGTCGACAATCTGCTTGAGGTCGTCCTTCGTCAGCGGGCGATAGAACACGATCTCGTCAAGACGGTTTAAAAACTCCGGCCGGAATGACTGCTTGAGCAGCTGCATCACAACGTCTTTGGCGCTGTCGGTGACGCAGCCGTCGTGGTCGATCCCTTCCAGAATCACATCCGAACCGAGGTTGCTGGTCAAAATCAGAATCGCGTTCTAAAAGTCCACCGTTCTGCCCTGACCATCCGTAATGCGACCATCGTCCAGCACTTGCAAGAGCACATTTAGCACGTCCGGATGCG
>JAQVML010000161.1 GCA_028703645.1 Eubacteriales bacterium | reverse complement strand
GAAGAAATTGACGTTGAGCTGCGAAAACGCTTCCCCGGGATCGGTGAATTCCACAGCGCCCGAGATGCCAAAGCCCGCGTTGTTGACGAGCAGATCGATCTGTCCTTCGGCGGCAAGCACCTGCGAAACCGCGCTCTTCACCTGATCGGCAATTGTTACGTCCGCCGTGATGTGGTGAACGCCGTTCTGATCCGCACCCTTGCGGCTCAGCTCATACACGGTGTATCCGTTGTTTGAAAGCAGCAATGCGGTTGCTTTGCCGATGCCGCTGCTGCCGCCGGTGAGAACGCAGACGCGTTTCATTTTGCTTCCTCCGTTAAGATGCTTGCCATGATGTCCATCGCCTCGTCGAGCAGGGGCTCTTTCAGCGTCGCCATATAGCTCGTGCGGAGCAGACACTCTGTCGCGGGTGTGGCGGGCGGCAGAACGGGGTTGACGTAAACGCCCGCCTCATACAGCATCTTGGCGACGGTCAGCGTGCGGATGGTTTCATAGGTATAGATCGGGATAATCGGGATATCCGCGGTGTATTTATGCGGAATGCCGCGCGCAGTCAACCCCGCACGCACATAGCGGCAGATCTCCTGCAGGCGGCTGACGCGCTCCGGCTCGCGCTCTAAAATACGAAGCGCCGTCAGTGCGCAGGCACAGTTCGCGGGCGGCATGGAGGCGGAGAAGATGAAAGGACGCGAGGTGTGGCGCACAAACTCCGCGACCTCCAGGCTCGATGCCATATAGCCGCCGAGGCTCGCGAGGGACTTGCTGAACGTGCCCATATAGATATCCACCTCGTCCTCAAGGCCAAAGTGGCTCGCGGTACCGCGTCCGCCTTTGCCGAGCACGCCGAGGCCATGTGCATCGTCCACCATGACGCGCGCGCCGAACTCTTTTGCGAGCTTGACGATCTCAGGCAGGTTTGCGATGTCGCCGCCCATGCTGAACACGCCGTCGGTGACGATGAGCTTGCCCGCCGTGTCGGGAATTTGCTCCAGCGTGTGGCGAAGGTGCTCCATGTCCGAGTGGCGATAGCGCACCATGGTGCCGTAAGAAAGCTTGCAGCCGTCGTAGATGCTGGCGTGGTTCTCCTTGTCGCAGATGACATAGTCGCCCTTGCCGACGATCGCGCTGATGATGCCGAGGTTGCTCTGAAAGCCTGTAGAGAAGGTCACGACCGCCTCTTTGTTTAAAAAGCGTGCGAGCTCCTGCTCAATTTCCAGATGCATGCGGAGCGTACCGTTGAGAAAACGGGAGCCGGAACAGCCGGAGCCGTATTGCTCCATCGCCTGAATGCCTGCCGATATGACTTCCGGATGTGTGGTGAGCCCCAGATAGTTGTTGGAGCCGAGCATGATGCGGCGCTTGCCTTCCATCATGACTTCAACGTCCTGCCGCGATTCCAGCGCGTGAAAATATGGATAGATGCCCGCTTCGCGCGTTTCTTTTACCGCGGTCATCCGGCCGCATTTTTCAAATAAATCCATGTGTTACCCCCATATAAACGTTTTTACTGCTCCGCTTTTCTGACCCTCGATCAGAGGCGAAGCGAACGAGAAACGGCTTTTGATCGATCAGGACTGAGTAACGAGATGACGGTTGAGCTTGTGAAAGAGTTTCGCGAGCAGTTCGATCTCCTGCTCGTTAAACGAAGTGAGCGCGGACGAGACCGCGCTTTTCATGTCAGGCAGCTGTCTGCCGTAATAATCGAGGAATTTTTTCGTGACGTGTAGGTGCGCTTCTCTGTGGTCGTCGTTACTACAGACGCGTTCCAAGTACCCTTTTGTCACAAGAGAGGTTACCTTATAGCTCGCGTTCGGCTGCGAGATGCCGATAAAATCCGCAAACTCGCCGATGGTCGGGCGATCCAGCAGATAGATCACCTCGGCGGAGAACGCCTCGGTCGCGCTCAGACTGCCCGCTTTTTCGCGCAGTTGACCGAAGAGGTTGCGGTAGTGTGAGAGGCGCAGATTTCGATAAAGATCCGATACCGCGGCGATAATGCCGGAATGGGACATGATCATCACTTCCAATTCAAACTCGATAGGACGGATTGGACGAATGATGCGTGAAAAACAAAACACGCGTCCAACCACGTAGAATACATAAATATTTTTATGTATTCTAGCAGAAGGACGCGCTTGTGTCAATAGACTTTGAACGCAAAGTACAAATTTTACCGAGATTTGGCGGTTTACTGATGCGGCAACCCCGCAAAAAGCGGATTTGTGTTAGTCCGCAATGGTTTCCGGCTCGCCGATCTCTTCGCCAAATGTCTCCACGCGGATGGTTTTGACCTTTTGCTCGACGATGGGTTTGCTCTGCACGCCGGTGACGCAGTTGGCGATGGCGTCTACGGTATCCATACCTTCGACGACCATGCCGAACGCCGCATAGTCTTTGTCCAGATACTTTGCATCCGCATGTAAAATGAAGAACTGACTGCCCGCGGTGTTGTAGGCCGCGGCGGGGTTATACGGATTGCCCTGACGCGCCATGCTGACCACGCCGCGCTCATGGGAGAGATGGTTTGGGTGTTTGTTGTTGGTAAACTCGCCCTTGATGCGGTAGCCGGGGCCGCCGGAACCGGTGCCGGTCGGGTCGCCGCCCTGAATGACGAAGTTTTTCACCACGCGGTGAAAGATGGTGCCGTCGTAGAAGCCCTTGTTGGCTAACGTGACAAAGTTTTTGACCGTGTTGGGCGCGATATCGTAATACAGCTCCATTTTGATGATGCTGCCGGTCTGCATTTCGATGGTGGCTACGGGTACTTTGGTGATCACAATTTGTCCTCCGCTTGTTCTGATAGTTTCTTTTATTTTTTCGTGTTTTTTTCACGTCGGCGCAGCGCGAAACTGTTCGCGGTTTTTGACCGCCGACGCTCCTCATTTTCCGGCATTTGCGCAAAAAAGTCAATGAACGTTTTCTTATATTTATTTGAACTTTTCAAAGATTTTCATTTTCGGTCAAACCATCCCGCGCGGTTTCTTGCGCGACCGGCTTGGGGAAGATGCCGTAATATGTTACAATAAAACAAATAGACTGATACAAATTTCTACCCAAGTATGAATACGTGATTTCGGAGGGAGCATATGTCCTATACCGCAAACGAACAACGATATGACGAGATGATCTACCGCGCCTGCGGCAAAAGCGGGTTGAAACTGCCGCGCCTTTCGCTGGGGCTTTGGCACAACTTTGGCACAAACGACGACTACCAAAACATGAAAAACATGTGTTTTGCCGCGTTTGACCGGGGAGTCACGCACTTTGACCTCGCCAACAATTATGGTCCGCTTCCGGGCAGCGCGGAGACGAACTTTGGCAAGATTTTGCGCGAGGAGTTCGCCGCCTACCGCGATCAGATGATCATCAGCACCAAGGCGGGCTATACGATGTGGCCCGGCCCATACGGCGACTGGGGCAGTCGCAAATACCTGCTCGCGAGCCTCGACCAGAGTCTCAAACGCATGGGATTGCCATATGTAGACATCTTTTACCATCACCGGATGGACAAAAACACGCCGCTGGAAGAGAGCATGATGGCCCTCGATACGGCGGTGAAAAGCGGCAGGGCGCTGTATGCGGGTCTTTCGAATTACGATAGTGCCACCGCGCGCAAGGCAGCCGCTATTCTGAAGGAGCTTCGCTGCCCGTTTGTGCTCAATCAGGTGCGGTATTCGATCTTCGATCGCCATATCGAGGCGAACGCGCTGGATCGGGCTGCGGACGACGCGGGCTTTGGCATCATCTGCTTTAGCCCGCTTGCGCAGGGGCTGTTGACCGATCGCTATCTGGACGGAATCCCCGCGGACAGCCGCATTGGAAAAGGCGGACCGTTTCTCAAACGGGAGCAGCTCACCGAAGAAAAGCTCGGCCAAATCCGCGCGCTCAACGAGATTGCGCGCTCGCGCAATCAGAGCCTCTCGCAGCTTGCGCTGAGCTGGGTGCTGCGCATGCCTCAGGTGACCAGCGTGCTCATCGGCGCTTCGTCGCCGGAGCAGATTGTGCAAAACCTCGGCATTGTCAAAGCGCCCGCGTTGACGCAAGAGGAGCTTCAATCGATTGATCGTATCACCGGCGTAAATCCGTAACGCGCCGTTTGCCGGAGGCCGAGAATCATGCTGGATGCACGCGCACGGCTGTTGCAGTTGCGAGCCTATTTATTGGAGCAAACAGACGAGCGCCACAGCGTGACCGTGCGGGAAATCGCCGCGCATTTGGAACTCTCCGGTTACGCCGCGGATCGGCGCGCGATCTATTCCGACATTGAGCAACTGCGCGAAAGCGGACTGGATATCCGCGTCAACAGACGCCGCGCCAACGAATACTATCTACATACGCGTGTGTTTGAGCGCACGGAGCTTCGATTGCTGAGCGATATGGTGCGCGCAAGTCGCGTTCTTTCGCGGGAGCATTCGGAAGCGTTGATTGAGAAACTCGCTTCGCTGGGCAGCAAGTATGACGCGGCTTGGCTCAAGCGACAGGGTGGAACGATCGGCCCATATAAGGCGGAGAATGAGAGAGCGTATTATAACGCGGCGCAGATTCTCGCGGCGCAGGAGCGCGGCAGTAAGCTCTCGTTTGTCTATTGCCAGTTTGTGGCGAAGAAAGCGCTCTCCCCGAAGCGCGGGGGAGAAGCGTATATCGTCAGTCCGTGCCTGCTGATCTATGCGGAGGATCACTATTATCTGATTGCCGATCATCCATATCACGAAGGGCTTGCGCACTATCGCCTCGATAAGATGGAAGATGTGCGCGCGTTGGACGAACCCGCGTCGCCCGTGGATGTTTCGTTTGACGCGGCGGCATATGCAAAGAC
>JAQVML010000160.1 GCA_028703645.1 Eubacteriales bacterium | reverse complement strand
TAAGAAGAGATATTCGTCACCCGGATGCGCGCAGATAATCATCAAATCCACACCGTCCTGCGGCGCGCTCGATTCTGCTTTTGCGATGGAAGGATTGAAAAACACACAGATGATAGAGGTCAGGAACATGGCAAGTAGGGCAAGGCTTCGTTTCCGCATCGTGATCCCTCTCGGATTCCATAGATTCAAATTGTATTATAGCAGAAAGCGTCTTGTGATACGTACCCATTTCGTGATTCTATCGCAAGATATCCCGTAAAAGTCAACGATTGATCGACTGATCTATGCTGTTTCAGCGGATCGATCCAAACAAGAATAATATATTTTCTGCAAATATCTGACGCATAAAAATATATCATTTTCGAAATGGAAACACGAAAGGCGGAAATTCATGCGTTTATACGCGCATAATCGTATTTTTATTGCCTAAATATGCAGCAATTACCTTTCGCACATATATGAATTTAGGCTTGACAAGCCGCATAAATGGTGTTAGATTAACCCCAATCTGAAAGTTTGTATGCAAAGGAGCTGCATGTAGTGATGACACAAGCTGTTGCACATCATAACGAGTCATCTACTAAGCCGTTTACCGCGGCCTGTTTTGCTTGTGCAACCTTTGCCGCTTCTCTTACGATCATCCGCACGCTCAACACAACTGTGTTGGGCGTTTTGATTATTAGCATCGCTATACTTTTGGTAGGCCTGATTAGCCTGTTCATTCGACTGGTACGCTTACAACGAGATCGAGATACGGAACGAACATAAAGCCTGCATTCGATACTATGCGGCGGTTCCGTATCACGGAGCCGCCGCTTTTGTTTCGATCCGCCAGAATAAACGCGTGATCGAATAGAAACCAAATTAGGAGGAATCAACATGAAGAAACTACTTTCCATCGCGTTGGTCGCCATGATGGCGCTGAGCGCCCTCGCGGGTTGCGCAGCACCCGTCGCAACCGATACAAGCGCGTCTGACGCAAGCGCAGCCGATGCGGCTCAGCCCGCCGCTTCCGGCGAAACCATCAAGGTCGGCATTCTCGGGCCGCACACCGGCGATTACGCCGTATACGGTCTCGCCGTCAAGAACGGCGCCCAGCTCTACATTGACCAGGTCAATGCGGCGGGCGGCATCAACGGCAAGCAGATTGAAACCATCGTCTACGACAACAAGGGCGATTCCACGGAAGCCATCACCGCGTTTACGCGCATGGTGGACGAAGGCATCACCGCTCTGATCGGCGACGTGCTCAGCGGCAACACCATTGCGGTGGTCGGCGAAGCGAATCCCATCAACATGCCGATGATCACGGCCTCTGCAACGGCTGTCGGCGCTACCTACAATGCGGACACCGATACGGTCTATACCAACGTCTTCCGTTCCTGCTTCATCGATCCGTTCCAGGGCGAAAAGATGGCGCAGTATGCAGCAGAGAAACTCGGCGCAAAGACCGCGGCGGTTCTGACCATGACCGGCGACGATTACTCCGTCGGCCTTGCGGATGCCTTTAAGGCAAAGTGCGCAGAAGTCGGCATCAACGTCGTTGCGGATGAAGGCTATTCCAAGGGCGATGTGGACTTCAAAGCCCAGCTGACCAACATCCTTGCAACAGCGCCCGACGTCATCTTCTGCCCGAACTACTATCAGGATGACGGCATGATCGTCACCCAGGCGCGTGAACTCGGCCTGACCTCCACCTTCCTGGGTGGCGACGGTTGGGCGGGTGTCTCCGCTTACGCCAGCGCGGCCGACCTAGAAGGCAGCTACTTCTGCTCCGCCTACGCGCCCGGCTCCACCGACGCGGTCAAAAAGTTTGAAGCGGACTACACCGCAGCCTATGGCGCGGACACGCTGAACATGTTTGCGGCGACCGCCTATGACGCGGCGCAGATCCTCGTTGCAGCACTCACCAAGGCGGAAGCCTCCGGCGCAGCCACCGGCAGCGACGAATACAAGCAGGCCGTCATCGACGCCATCAAGACCGAAGGCCCGAGCGTTGTCGGTATCACGAGCGAAACCGGCTACACGTTTGACGAGCACAACAACCCCATCAAGAGCGCGGTCATCATGACGCTGACCGACGGTGTGGAAACATTTAAAGAAATGTATTAATCCCGCACCATAACCGCACAAAAGCGACTCCTACCGTCCCGTGCAGCATGTTTTGCCGTGCGGGACGGTAGATACGTTCATCACTCGAACGGATAGACCCCGTCCGACAGAGGAAGGTACGATTATGTCAGTCTTTTCCACAATTCTGCGGCAGATCGTCAACGGTCTGCAATCCGGCTCGATCTATGCTCTGGTCGCGCTGGGCTACAGCATGGTGTATGGCATCATCACCCTGCTCAACTTTGCCCATGGCGATATCATCATGGTCGGCGCCTATATCGCCTGGCTCTCCATGGCAAAATTTTCGATGCATCCGGCGTTTGCGATTCTTGCCGCAATCCTCGGCTGCACCCTGCTTGGTATGCTGATTGAAAAAGCCGCATACAAGCCCCTGCGCGGTTCGCCGAGAATTTCGCTTCTGATCACTGCAATCGGCGTTTCTTTCCTATTAGAAAACCTTTCGCAGATGGTATTCGGCGCAAAAGCGCAGGTCATTCCGACCTTCTTCGAAATTCCGTCGATCTATCTCGGCTCAATCGAACTCTCCGGCACGGCGCTTATCACGCTCCTCGCCGCTGCCGTTTCTATGGTTCTGCTCACATTTCTTGTTCAAAAGACCAAGATGGGCAAGGCGATGCGCGCCGTCGCCGAGGACACCGACGCGGCGCAACTCATGGGCATCAATATCAACCACACGATTTCCTTTACGTTCGCAATCGGCAGTGCGCTCGCGGGCATCGGCGCGATTCTCTATTGCTCCGCCTATCCGCAAGCGACGCCAACCATGGGTTCCATGCTGGGACTCAAGGCGTTTGTTGCGGCGGTGCTCGGCGGCATCGGCTCCATCCCGGGCGCGATGATCGGCGGGTTTGCGATTGGGCTTGCGGAA
The DNA here is from genome assembly GCA_028703645.1 of Eubacteriales bacterium. Lineage (GTDB taxonomy): Bacteria > Bacillota > Clostridia > Christensenellales > CAG-138 > UBA7703. The sequence continues at coordinate 1,821 of JAQVML010000160.1, read as the reverse complement.
TCGCTGGTCTCCGCAATCGGGCTTTCCGTCTGGCGCGACGGCGTGGTTTTCGCGATTCTCATCATCGTTCTGCTCGTCAAGCCCACCGGTATCCTTGGTCGCCCGATGCGCGAGAAAGTGTGAGGTAGCGAGCATGAAGCAAACATACAAAAAGATTCCAATGCCCGTCCGTTACGTGATCAATACGCTTCTCTTCGTCGCGTTTTTGATCGTCGGGCTATCGCTGATTCAGTCGGGCGTTATCACGAAGTATTACACAAAGGTGCTGATGCTCATCGGCATCAACATCATTCTCACCGTTTCGCTCAATATTGCAACCGGCTATCTGGGCCAGCTTCCGCTGGGGCACGCGGGCTTCATGGCGGTCGGCGCCTATACGGCAGCGATCTTCATGACGCGATCCGGCCTCGACGCGAGCGTCTCCTTCCCCATCGGGCTCGTGCTCGGCGCGCTGATGGCAGGTCTCGTCGGCGTCTTGATCGGTATTCCGGCGCTGCGGCTCAAGGGCGACTATCTGGCGATTATCACCCTCGGCTTTGGCGAAATCATCCGCGTCGTGCTGCTCAACATCGACAGCGTCCTGGGCTTTAAGCTCACCTACGGCGCGGCAAGCCTCAAGGGTATCCCGAAGGAGACGAATTTTCTCAACACATTTCTCTGCGTCGGCATCGCTTGCCTTTTGATTCATACCATGATGAAGAGCCGCCACGGAAGAGCGATTCTCTCCGTTCGCGAAAACGAGATCGCCGCGGAATCCTGCGGCATCAACCTCACCTACTACAAGGTGCTCGGTTTTGCGGCAAGTGCCGTGTTTGCGGGGCTCGCCGGCGCACTCTACGCAGGCTACCTCGGCATACTGAATCCTTCGAGCTTCGGCTTTATGAAATCGATTGAAATCCTCGTGATGGTCGTACTCGGCGGCATGGGCTCCATGGTCGGCTCCGTACTCTCCGCAACCGTGCTCACCGCCGTGCCGGAGTTGCTGCGCGCGTTCTCGGAATACCGCATGATCTTGTATTCGCTTTTGCTCATCACGGTGATGATCTTCAAGCCCTCCGGACTCATGGGGCAATATGACTTCTCGCTTTCGCGCATGCTGGAGCATGTGTTTAACCAGAAACCCGCGCGCGAAAAGACCAACCATAAGGCGGGTGAAAAGAATGGATAAGCTCGTACCACTGCCGAGTCTCGGCTTTATTCCGGAGCGCGACCTTGGCTCCACTCCGATACTGGATATTCACCATCTCGGCGTTGAGTTCGGCGGTCTGCACGCCGTTGACGACTTCAACCTCATCATCGGGCGCACAGAGATTGCGGGCCTCATCGGCCCCAACGGCGCAGGCAAGACGACGGTGTTCAACCTGCTCACGAATGTCTATACGCCGACTAAAGGTGTCGTGCTGCTCGATGGCGTGGATATTCGCGGAAAATCGACCGCGCAGCTCAATCGCATGGGCATCGCGCGCACCTTCCAAAACATCCGCCTGTTTCGCGATTTAAGCGTCGAGGACAACGTTCGAATCGGCCTGCATAACGCGTTTGAATACTCGCTTGTCAGCGCGATGCTCCGCCTTCCTTCCTATTGGAAGAACGAGCGTCTCGCACACGAGACCGCAATGGGGCTGTTGTCCATCTTCGACATGCAGTCGTTCGCGGACAAACCCGCGGGCTCTCTGCCCTATGGCGCGCAGCGCAGGCTGGAGATTGTCCGCGCGCTCGCAACCAAGCCAAAGCTGCTGTTGCTGGACGAACCCGCCGCGGGCATGAACCCCTCGGAAACCAGCGAGCTCATGGAGAACATCAAGCGCATTCGCGATACGT
>JAQVML010000159.1 GCA_028703645.1 Eubacteriales bacterium | reverse complement strand
AGGTCTGATCCGGTTGCTTGGAGTAGCAAAGATACCCCATATATTGCGAATCCGTTCCGTCCGGCAGCTTGCCACCCGTGCGGTTGACGCCGATTTCGAGCAGGGTCTTCCGGCTCAGCAGCGCGTCCTCCAGCAAGCCGCGTGCGAGCGTCGCCATGTCCGTCAGGCTCGAAAACACGCCAGCGTGTCCGCAGGGAGCGGGCCTTTTTGTGTTGAGCAGTCTCGCCTTTGGGTCGTGTACCGTGCCGGGCGGACACGTGGTGTCCAGCCAAAGCGCGCCGTTGACGATTCTGCGTTCATAGTTGCAGTCCACGGTCTCGGGTAAAAGCTCCGTTGGCACCTCGGCAAACGTGCGCGTCATGCCAAGCGGACGCACGATGTTCTCCCGAAGATACTCCCAAAAGAGCGTATCGGAAACGGTCTCCACGATGTATTTGAGCACCATGGAGCCCATGTCGGTGTAGTATTTTCGCGTGGCGGGCGGGCCGAGACGAATCTCAAACAGCAGCTCCTCCGCTTCATCTGCGGAAGAAGCCGCATCCATGCGCGTGGTGGTTTGCAGCTGTGCGCGAAAGCACAAGAGGTCTTCGATTGAAACATCCTTGATATGGGAAAAGCGCTTGTCGATATCGCCGACTGTCTGATCGAGCCGGAGCTTGCCGCACTCCATGAGCTGTAAGACCGCGATGCAGGTAAAGAGCTTGGTCACCGAGGCAAGATCGAATATGGAATCTGTCTTGAGCGGTGCTGCGTCCGGCACAAACACGCCGTTTTCAAGGCGCACCTCGCGCAGATTGCCGCGGCAAAACGTCTCGCCGCGCGTGCGGTCGCCATAGGAGACGGCGATGCCGCTGATGATTCTGCGTTCGTCCACCAGATGGGAAATGCCTTCTTCCAGCCGTTGTCTTGGGTCAATCGTCATGCCTAATTCTCTTGCTCCTGCGATTTTTTATGATCTTGGGTCGGTCGTTAAGCTTGCTTTTCTGGTCCCTGCGCCTTCTGTTGTACGGCGGAACCAACAGCGAACGTCGCGTTCTTTTTCTTCCAATTCTTCACAAACGCTTTTTTCACGGGGGCTTGTTCAAACGTCGCCGGGTCATATTTTGCGTAAAACGCCGCTTCTTCGGCGAGCGCGCGCGTGAGTAGTTCGTCCATGCTCGCGTTGTCCTGCGAAACATCCGCCATCCAACTTTGTTCCAATGCGTCCCGCTCGGCGTAAAACTCGGCGGGAACGATCTTGCCGACGAGCGCGCGGCGGAATGCCTCCTGCTCCCGCCAATAGCGCACGCCCGCCTCGCCGCCGGGTGCGGTGGCGGGCAGCCGCACAGGGTTGCCGAAGCGGTAGGGCTTATACAGTGAGACGCAAGGTGTCGAGGTGCCTGTGAGAAACACGGTTGGCGCGCCGCCATCGAGGCGGATGACCATGCTCGCGGTCGTGTGGTCGCCCACCATTCCGCCAAAGTGCATGCAGCAGCTCGAAACCGACCCTTGCGCAAACGGGTTTTTCACGTCGGTATCGTGGCCCCTCAGCGCGCGCATCATGTCGCGTTCGGTGTGTATGGAAGGCAGCGCGCAGGCGCTCGCGGCCTTTCGCTGCTTGCTGCCCGAAAAATAGCTGTAGAGCGGGTCGGAGTGCGTCTTTGCAAAATCGCAGATTCCGCCGCCATAGCGCTCGCCATCCGAACCGATCGAGAGGCGGTTGCTGATGGAGGCGCGCGGATAGCTTTTCACCACCCAGCTTTTGTTGCAGGTTTCCAGCACGAAGAGCTTGTTCCGATCCATGATGAGAAACGCGTTGTCGTAAAAAAACGTGTGGTCAAAGCCGCAGTTGCCGCCCTGACCATAGGTCTCCAGCAGTTCGATGATCACGTTGACCGCGCGCTGCGCGCTCTCCGCGCGTTCCAGCCCGAGGCGCAGCAAATCCATGCCCGTCAGCGAAGGCGCGCCGTATTTCCCATTGGTAAACACCGCCTCGTTGCCGATGGCGACGCCCGCCTCGTTGACGCCGATCTCCGCGCCCCACATCCAGACCGGACGCGAGAGCAGCACGCTGAGTGTCTCCTTTGCCTGCGGAATCAACCGGTAGGTACAGGCGACCTCGCCTCCGTCGTAGATCTGCGCGGGGTAAAGTTCGGTAACCTGTGCCTCGTTGGGGCTGCGGTCGCTGTTTTTACCAAAAAGCGCGTTGGAATCATGCAAAACACCGAGCGTATCGCACATGGTTGTTTGCCTCCTGAACAAGATGCGGGCATACCCAAAATCCCGTGAATAGAACGCGAGTAAAACAGGGTGAGATTTCTTTTTAGTATAGCATATTCGGGCAAATCAAGAAACGAAATGCCATACCGCCGGAGCCATATACCACGCGCCGTAAGTGCGCCGCAAACGGTTGTAGCTGCACGTCAGGTATGATACAATACCTTGCGAAAAGAACTGGAGGCGCGTATGGACTTGGATCCTTTGGCAATCCGAAATCTGCTCATCTGGGTCGCGCTTGCGCTGGCGGGTACGATTCTGCTGGGCGGTGTGCCAAGCTGGATTCGCAGTACGGCCAAGCGCGCGGATCCTTCCGCGGCGGCGGCGGTGTTCGCGCTGCTGCTGGCGCTCTGCTGTGCCGGGCTTGTGTATGTTTCGGGCGGACTGACGCGCCTCTTGTCATTGACCACGATGCAGTTTGTCTGGATCGCGGTCTGCGGGCTTCTCTCCGCGCTTGCCTGGCTCAGCCTCTTTACCGCGCTGACCGGCGGCAAGGTGAGCAAGGTGATGCCCGCCTATCTGATCTCTTCGCTGATCACGCTCGTCGTGTCCCATTTTCTCTTTGGCGCGCCGATGGGCCTCTGGAAGATTTGCTGCATGATTTTAATCCTGCTGGGCATCGTGTTTATCGAGAGCAGCACGCCGCAGATTCAGAGCCAGCTTTGGTTTATCTACACGCTGATTGCGCTGCTGGCGACGGCGGGGTCACAGCTTTTGCGCCGCGGCATGCTGGGCGAGGCGTTTGATGCGCAGGTGTTCGAGTTCTGGCGCGCGGCGTTTGCGGCGGTGTTTCTTTGGGTCTTCGTGTTCCTTCGCAAAAAGCAGCAGACGCTAACGTTTTTTACGCCTCGCGCGTGGTTTGGCGTGCTCTTTGCGGCGGTGTTTCTCGCGGGTAGCTATGCCGCAACGTATTTTGCTTCCCGGCACGGAGATATGAGTTATCTGGCTCCCATCGGCGTGCTCACGAGCGTGTTTGTGATGCTTTTTGCGCGCATCTTTCAAAAAGAGAAGCAACCCGGCGCTATGGTGTTCGGCACGCTTATGGTGATATTGGGCCAGTTTGGCGTTTTGATGGGCCTTTAAACGGCTTACCGGTTTCAGAATAGTTATGATTGAACGAGAAGGATAGAAGAAAGTAACATGGTAAAACTCTGCGTATTCGACCTTGACGGAACGCTCGTCAACACCCTGCACGATCTTAGCAACAGCTTAAACTACGCGCTCGCGGCGTGCGGATTTCCCGCGCTGTCCGAATCGCGCGTTGCCGCCATCGTCGGCCACAGCGTCAACTATATGTGCGAACACGCCGTGCCGCCGGAATCGAAGGATCAGGCGGGCAAGGTGCTGGAACTCTACATGGAGCATTATAAAGAGCACAATCTCGACCGCTCACATCCCTACGACGGCATGATTGAGGCAGTTGAGGCGATCAAAGCCGCGGGCGTGACCGTCGCCATCGCTTCCAACAAGCCCCACGCGGACACCGTGAAGGTGATTGAGACGCTGTATCCCAAGGATTTATTCTCTCTGGTGCTTGGGCGGATGGACAAGTTTGCCATCAAACCCGCGCCGGATGTGCTGCGCTTTATCATGGATTTCTTCGGGGTCACGCCGGAAGAATCCGTCTATGTTGGAGATTCGGATGTAGACGTGCAGTTCGCGCACAACGCGGGCATGCGCTGCGTCTCCGTCAACTGGGGATTCCGCTCGGTGGAGGAGATTCTGGCGGCGGGCGCTACCTGCATTACGGGGGACACGAAGCGCGTGCCGGAGCTGGTGCTCAACGATCCGGGCGACTGCGGCGTTTGCTAAAGACAGCGCCGCGCGCGGGAAGAGAAACAAGAAGGTACCGGAGCCGAACATGGCTGATCCGGGAAAGGGCAACGCTTGCTGAGAAACGTTTACGATTTTGATAATACGATCTATCGCGGGGATTCCAGCGTAGATTTCTTTCGCCACTGCGCGGCTAAATATCCGCGCGCCTATCTTTGCGTGGTTGCGGCGTCCCCGTGGCTCGTCGCAATGGCGCTGGGGCTTGCGGAAAAAACCCGCGTGAAGGAGCGCTTTTATCGCTATCTTCGGTATGTGCCGGATGTGCGCGAAGAGGTGGAGCGCTTTTGGCTCACGCACGATAAAAATCTGAAGGATTGGTACTTTGCGCAAAAGCGGGAGGATGACTTAATCATCTCCGCCTCGCCGGAGTTTTTGCTGGAGCCACTGATGAAGCGGCTGGGGCTGACGCTGATCGCCTCGCGCGTTGTGCCCGAAACGGGCGTTTACGAGGGCTTGAATTGCCACGGCGAGGAGAAGGTGCGCCGCATGCGGGAGGCAAACCCGGAGACGCAGATCGACGGATTTTATTCCGACAGCAAGAGCGATTTGCCGCTGGCAAAGCTTGCGCGAAGCGCATATATGGTCACGGGAGACGAAATCTCCGCGTTTCCGTTCACTTGATTCCAAGTATGACTACCATCGACCGGCAGAACAGGAGCGCACCAGATGAAAGTGATCGCAATCAACGGAAGCCCGCGCGCAAACGGCAACACCAGCACGGCGCTCCGCGCAATGACGGATGAGTTGGAGCGTCAGGGG
>JAQVML010000158.1 GCA_028703645.1 Eubacteriales bacterium | reverse complement strand
ACCAACCTGTGCAGGAGACGGTAAGCAAAAAGGTCTATATCACGAGCCAGAACCACGGCTACGCGGTGAAGACGGGCGAGTTTTTGCCGAAGCAAGCGCGCATGAGCTTTCAAAACCTCAACGACGGCACCTGCGAGGGAATGGAATACCTCGATATCCCCGCGTTCTCGGTGCAGTTTCATCCCGAGGCGTGCGGAGGGCCGCTCGACACGCGCTATCTCTTCGACCGGTTTGTCGAGTTGATGGATGGCGCGCGCGCTTAAGCGCGAATACGGGAAAGGCCTTTTTCTGGACAGAAGGAGATTGTTATGCCACTGGATCAAAACATTAAGCGCGTGATGGTGATCGGCTCCGGCCCGATCGTGATCGGTCAGGCGGCGGAGTTTGACTATGCGGGCACCCAAGCCTGCCGCGCACTGCGGGAGGAAGGGCTGGAGGTCATTCTGGTCAACTCCAATCCCGCGACGATTATGACCGACCGCGCGATGGCGGATCATATCTACATTGAGCCGCTGACGCTGACCACGCTCAAGCGCATCATCGAAAAGGAGAAGCCGGACAGCCTTCTCTCCACGCTCGGCGGGCAGACGGGGTTGACGCTCTCGATGCAGCTTGCGCGGGATGGCTTTTTAGAGGCGCACGGCGTCAAGCTGCTCGGCGCGAACCCGGAGACGATTTCCAAGGCGGAGGATCGCCAGCTTTTCAAGGACGCGATGATTCAAATCGATCAGCCGGTGATTCCTTCTCTAGTGGTGACCGATCTTGATGCGGCGCTTGCGTTTGCAGAGGAAATCGGCTATCCGGTCATCGTCCGCCCGGCGTTTCCGCTCGGCGGCAGCGGCGGCGGCATCGCGCAAACGCGCGAAGAGCTGCACGAAACGGCGATCAACGGCATTCGTATGTCGCCCATCCATCAGATATTGGTGGAAAAGTGCATCTCCGGCTGGAAAGAGATCGAGTTTGAGGGCATGCGCGACAAGAACGGAAACGTGATCACGATTTGCAGCATGGAGAACTTCGATCCCGTCGGCGTACACACGGGCGACAGCATCGTCATCGCACCCGCGGTCACGCTGAGCGATCGCGAATATCAAATGTTGCGCACCGCGACGCGGAACATCATCGACACCCTCGGCATTGAGGGCGGCTGCAACTGCCAGTTTGCGCTGCATCCAACGAGCTTTGACTACGCGGTGATCGAGGTCAACCCGCGCGTTTCCCGCTCCTCTGCGTTGGCCTCCAAGGCAACCGGCTACCCGATTGCGAAGGTCGCAACCAAGATTGCGATCGGCTACACGCTCGACGAGATTCAAAACGCGGTGACGGGGTCAACCTCCGCATGCTTTGAACCCGCGCTGGACTACGTTGCGGTCAAGCTGCCGAAGTGGCCGTTTGACAAGTTTGTCTATGGTCGAAGAACGCTCGGCACGCAGATGAAGGCCACGGGAGAAGTCATGGCGATCGGCCCTACGTTTGAACAGGCGATCCTCAAAGCGGTGCGCGGCGCGGAGATTTCGCAGGACAGCCTGAATATGGCAAAACTTGCGGGCAAGAGCACGGACGAAATCCATGCGCTGCTGAATAACTGCGACGACGAGCGCATGTTTGTGGTGTTCGAGGCGATCAAGCGCGGGATTTCTCTGGACGAAATCCATCAAATCACGATGATCGACATTTGGTTTCTCGCCAAACTCAAGCACCTCGCGGACTATGAGCAGGCGCTTGTTTCCGGCGGCCTGACGGAGGAAGCATATCTCGAAGGAAAGAAACTCGGCTACCCTGATCGCGTGCTGGAACGCATCAGCGGTCAGCCGATTAAAACGCATCTCTTTGCAAGCTATCGCATGGTAGACACCTGCGCGGCGGAGTTTGAGGCGCAGACGCCGTATTTTTACGCGGACTACGCTTGCGAACAAAACGAGGCGCTCGACTTTTTAAACAAGCACGACACCGGTAAACCCCGCGTGATCGTATTCGGCTCGGGACCGATCCGCATCGGTCAGGGCATCGAGTTTGACTATGCCTCCGTCCACTGCGTCTGGGCGCTGAAGCAGGCGGGGTATGAGGTGGTCATCGTCAACAACAATCCCGAGACGGTCTCTACGGACTTTGACACGGCGGACAGGCTCTACTTTGAGCCGCTGCTGCCGGAGGACGTGATGAACGTGATCCATACCGAGCAGCCTTACGGCGTGGTGGTCGCGTTTGGTGGGCAAACCGCCATCAAGCTCACGCGGTATCTTTCCGAGCAGGGTGTGCGCATCCTCGGAACCCCGGCGGACAGCATCGACGCCGCGGAGGATCGCGAGCGGTTTGATGCGCTGTTGGAAAAGCTCTCCATCAAGCGCCCACTCGGCAAGACGGTCAAAACGGAAGATCAGGCGCTCACTGCTGCAAACGAGCTGGGCTATCCGGTGCTGATCCGGCCCAGCTACGTGCTCGGCGGGCAGAATATGATCATCGCGTTTACAGACGATGACGTGCGCGAATACATGGGCATCATCCTGCGAAAGGGCATCGACAACCCGATTTTGATCGACCAATACCTGATGGGCACCGAAATTGAGGTGGACGCCATCTGCGACGGCGAAACCATACTGATTCCCGGCATCATGGAGCACATCGAGCGCGCGGGCGTGCACTCCGGCGACTCCATCGCGGTCTATCCGGCCTGGAACCTCAACGGCCCGCTTATTGAGCGGATTGTGGATCATTCGCGCAGGCTCGCGCTCGCGCTGGACACGCGGGGACTGATCAACATTCAATACGTGATCTACGAAAACGAAATCTACGTCATCGAGGTCAACCCGCGCTCCTCCCGTACGGTGCCGTATATCAGCAAGGTCACGGGCGTGCCGATGGTAGACCTTGCGACGCGCGCGATGCTGGGCGATAAGCTTGGCGATATGGGCTTTGGCACGGGCTTATACAAAACCCCGCCATACGTCGCGGTCAAGGTGCCGATCTTCTCGTTTGAGAAGCTGGCGGATGTCGATATACTGCTTGATCCGGAGATGAAGTCCACGGGCGAGGTGCTCGGCATTGGTAAATCGCGCGAGGAAGCACTCTACAAAGGCCTCGTCGCCGCAGGGTACAACATGAAGCGGCGCGGGGGATTGCTCGTCACCGTGCGCGATCAGGATAAGGCGGAGATGACCGACGCGGTGCGAAAGTTTGCCGAATTGGGCTTTACGCTCTACGCCACAAAAGGTACGGCGGCGGTATTGCGCGAGGCGCAGATGAAGGTGATCGAGGTCGGCAAGCTGCACGAGTCCTCGGAAAACAATATTTTAACCCTGATCGAGAGCGGAAAGATCGACTATATCATCTCCACCTCCACAAAAGGGCGGTTGCCCTCTCGCGACAGCGTAAAGATTCGCAGAAAGGCGATCGAGCGCGCGGTGCCGTGTCTCACCTCAATAGACACCGCAAACGCGCTGGCGGATAGCCTGCTAAGCCGCTATTCCCAGCACAGCACGGAGCTTGTGGACATCAACCACATGCGAACGGAGAAGATGCGCCTGCCGTTTACCAAGATGAACGGCACGAGCAACGACTATATTTACTTCAACTGCATGGAGCAGGAGATCTCCGCGCCGGAATCGCTGAGCGTCTATCTTTCGGAGGAACACGCGGGCATCGGCGGAGACGGCGTCATACTCATCTGCCCTTCGGACACGGCGGACGCGAAGATGCGAATCTTCAACCGCGACGGCAGCGAGGGCAAGATGTGCGGAAACGGCATTCGCTGCGTGGGAAAATATCTCTACGACAACGGCATCGTGCAAAAGACGGAACTCACGATCGAGACCCTGAGCGGGCCGAAACAGCTCAAGCTCTATGTGCGCGGCGGCAAAGTAAAATCCGTCACCGTGGATATGGGCAAGGCGGAGCTTTCTCCCGCGAAGATTCCTGTCAAGCTGGAAGGAAAGAAGATCGTTTCGCGCGCGGTCGAGATCGACAACTCGAAATACGACATCACCTGCGTTTCGATGGGAAACCCGCACTGCGTGGTGTTTGCGGAATATCCCGATCTGCTCCCGATCGATAAGATCGGCCCTGCGATCGAGACCGCGCCGATCTTTCCGGATCGGGTGAATGTGGAGTTCGTCAAGGTGCTGGATAGCCACACGCTCAAGATGCGCGTTTGGGAGCGCGGCAGCGGGGAAACGCTCGCCTGCGGCACGGGCGCGTGCGCCGCGGTCGTTGCCGCAACGGAAAACGGCTTTTGCCAAAAGGGCGAGGATATCACGGTTCGCCTGCGCGGCGGAGACCTGCTCGTGCGCTATACGGACGAGGCGGTTTGGATGACCGGCGACGCGAAAAAGAACTTTGAGGGCGTTGTGGAACTCTAACGCAGGAACGTGAAAGAGCGCCCGGGCATTCGCCCGGGCGCTCTTGTGCTATCGTGTTTCTTATGCCGCTTCGAACTGGCTGTTGTATAACTCGGCGTAGAAGCCGCCCTTGGCGAGCAGTGCCTCATGATTGCCGCTCTCGATGATGTCGCCGTCCTTCATCACGAGGATGAGGTCCGCGTTCTTGATCGTGGAGAGGCGGTGCGCGATGACAAACGACGTTCTGCCGCTGGTGAGGCGATCCATCGCCTGCTGCACCATGCGCTCCGTGCGGGTATCGACCGAGCTCGTCGCCTCATCGAGAATCAGCAGCGGTGCGTTCTGAATCATCGCGCGGGCGATGGTCAACAGCTGTTTTTGCCCCTCGGAGAGGCTCGCCTTGTCGTTGAGCACGGTGTCGTAGCCCTTCGGCAGCGTCTTAATGAAGTGATGGAGGCCGACGGTCTTGCAAGCGTCCTTGACCTGCTGTTCCGTTACGCCCTGCTTGCTGTAGAC